>CBEVZO010000223.1:0-6240 GCA_965554365.1 uncultured Anaerolineae bacterium | reverse complement strand
CGCACCGCGTCAGGAACCCAGGTCGCGGGATAATTCCGCTGCACGCGCGCCCGCAGTTCCGGGGAAAACGAACCAACTGCGCCCCACGCCGCGACTGACTGCACCAAATCTGGCCGGATGATCGGCAGCAGGATCGCCACTTCGCCGCCATCGCTGTAACCCACAATATGCGCCCGTGCGACACCAATGGCATCTAACCACGCGGCGACATCTTCAGCGTCACGACGATAAAAATCGCGCGAATACGTGCGCGGCCTAAGGCCAGACTTGCCATATCCGCGCCGGGTGAGCGCCACCACACGGAACTGAGAGCGCAGCCACTCGATCTCCGGGCCGAATTCAGTGTCCCAGGTTCCCAGCCAGCCATGAATCAACACGACGACAGGCAGATCGTCGCTGCCCGTGTCGCCGTAGTCAATCATTGCGCCGTTCACTTCAACTACTGGCATTACCGCTGTGTCTCCTCAGGCTGTACGCTACTCAGATGGTGCCACATCACCATTGAGCTTTTTCAATTCTGCACGCAGATCAGTGTTATGACGGAACAAAATCGCGTTGATGCCAAGCTGTTGTGCGCCGCGTATATTCGACAGCGCATCATCCACAAACATAACCTGCTGCGGGGCAACCTGTAATGCCTGGAGCGTCACCCGAAACGCGGTGGGATCGGGTTTCAGCATCCCGATCTCTGCTGAAATCAAGATGTGATCAAACAGCTCGACCAGTTCCAGTTCGCGCAGCCGGTCGCGCAGTTCCACCGATTCGTTGCTCAGCAGCGCCACCGGATGCCCCTGCTCACGCAGCTCGCGGATCAGCGCCACCAGCCGGTAGTTGAGCCGGTCCCCGCTAAAATAATCGCGGCGCAGTTCGGGGATATCCTCTTTGCTCATATAGAGGATTTCCGCCACGCCCTCCCAATAAGCGCGGTAGGTGATACGCCCCAACTGCGCTTGAATCCAGATGTCGCTATGATGCACCGCGCGCTCGACACTGCCCACCGGCAGCCCCAACCGTTCGTCCCAGGCGTGACGCGGCGTGTAATCTTCTGTGCGGACCAGCACGCCCCCGAAGTCGAAGATAAATGCTTTAATCATGATGTTTTTTGTGTTAGAGTCTCATTGCACAAAGTAATGCCCTAAGCATAGCCGAGCAGAGCGGGATTTGCCAGTGACGATAGCACCGCCAGAACAACCCGAACCTCATGCCCCACGCCGGCATTCGCTGCGGTTTTATGAGCGCTGGTGGATTCTCGCCAACGCCATGACCGACGGACTGCTGCAACACCTGTGGTGGGCCATTGACCGCTTCTCCAAACACGGCACGCGCGAATCGGCGGCGCTCTCGTATTACGCTGTGTTCACGCTGTTTCCATTGATGCTACTGATGATCGTTGTCATTGGCACAATCCTCGGTCCTGCCGCTGCCGAAAACCAGATCGATGGTGTATTACGTATCTTCCTGCCCACGTCTACCGCCTCCTTTTTGCAAGACAGTATCGCCGAGACGCTGCAACAACGCGGGTCGTTTGGGCTGGTCGCAGGGATCACGCTGATCTGGT
The DNA here is from genome assembly GCA_965554365.1 of uncultured Anaerolineae bacterium. Lineage (GTDB taxonomy): Bacteria > Chloroflexota > Anaerolineae > Aggregatilineales > Aggregatilineaceae > CAYRNY01. The sequence goes on along the minus strand of CBEVZO010000223.1, from coordinate 4,682 downwards.
CGTCGCTCGGCTTCTTCTCGAATCTGTCCTCGGCGCTGTCGCGCACATTCCGCGATCACGAGGGCATTCATAAAGGCTATTCGACCATTCTCTCGCGCATTTACGGCATTTTCGTCATGTTGGCAATGGGGATTCTGCTCATCGCGTCACTGGCGACGACGGTGGTTTTCAACCTGATCGATCTGGTGGTGTTTTATCACACGACGTCGTGGATCACGACCGGTGCGCTAATCGTGCCCTTGAGCCTCAGTGTCGCGATCTTCGCGTTTCTGTACCGCTTTGTGCCACGCCGTCGTGTGCGCTGGGACGCGATCTGGGTCGCGGCGTTTCTTGGTGGAGGTGCATGGGAAATCGCCAAGCGGCTGTTTACGTGGTATCTCGACAACATGGCATCCTACAGCCTCGTCTATGGCTCGGTTGCCACGATGATCGTACTGATGTTCTGGGTCTATCTATCGGGGATCATCATTTTGCTAGGCGCGGAGTTCTGCGTCGCGATTGACGACTGGATGAGCAAGCGTTCCGTTGAGGATTTGCGCGTCGCCTACGGAGAACAGCAGAAGCAGCACCCGTATTAGTTGGGCGTATCGCAATACGTCTCTACGCCTTGTAGAAATATTACCATACCCGCTAACGCCAACCCTGACGCTGGCGGGTATTTGATTCTGATAGATGCTAGTCACGCACCAGCACGTAGACCAATCCACGCTGCTCAGGATTGAACGGTGCATCCACATATGTGTTCGTGCGCTGCACCACCGTGAGACCCACCTCCGCGAACAGCGCTTCGATATCCTGGCGTGCAGGCCACCAGCGACGGCGATTGAATTCACGCCGTTCATGCTCCGGCCCAAACACAACGGTCTGTGAGTGGGCGATACGCTGGCGCTGATCGTAGCGGTGGCGGTGAATCGCGGCCCCGCCACGCCACTCGTCCCACTTCTGCTCGCGTGAGGGCAGGTCCGGCTGCCAGTCATTTTTGCCGATCAGCAGCCTGCCGCCCGGACGCAGCATGTGCGCCACGTTCCACAACGCCGCCCTTGCTTGCTCGCGATCCGCAAACCAGGCGAGGAAGTTGTCGCAAAACTGCGCTACAGCGTCAAACGTCCCACGCAGCGGCAGCCGAGCGATATCCGCCTCCACCCAGCGCACCGTGAGATCGTGCCGCCGCGCATTGTGGCGCGCGAGTGTCAGCAACTCGTGCGATACATCCACTCCCGTAACCTGCACCCCATAGGCGGCGAGTGGCAGGCTGTGACGCCCCCATCCGCAGCCGAGGTCCAGCAAGTGATCGCCGGGATGCAGATCGAGGTAGGCGCGCGCGAACTGTACTTCGGTATCCGTATTCGATGCCCATGCCCCAGGCGCATCGCCAGCGATCATGCGGCGTGCCCAACCTGCCGCAATCTGACGATACCAGGCCACATTATCGCTTATAGTTGATGTGAGCGATTGCACGGTAGGTTTCCTTTCACCAACCGGCACGGGCGCACGGAGCGGCTGCGTCAGCCGTTCCGCTTGAGTTTACCCGTGCGTTTGGTATAACGCTCTGCACGCTGGAACAAATGCACGCCCAGCGGGAGCATCACCAGGCCCATCAACAGCAAGGGCCATACATAACTCAAGGGGTCTTTGTTTGTGGTTTCCGGCAGCAGCGCCGCGCGCATACCTTCCAGCACATACGTCGCGGGCGAAAACTGCGACAGGAACTGCAACCAGTCCGGCAGCACGCTGGTGGGGTAATAAACCCCTGATACCAGCAGAAACAACGCCTGGACGATGTGCGTCATCTGCGCGCCACGCTCAGGATAGAGCAGCGGTAGGATCGAAGCGACTACGCCAATCCCTACAAACGATATACTGCCAGCCAGCAAGATGATCACCGCGCTGAGAAAATCTGCGCCCTCAAACGTGAGGTCGAAGAACAGCGCGACAGACACACCGATCACTGCGGTGAACAGAAAACCGTGTATTACGGCAAACACCGTTTGCCCCAACATCTGATTCATACGACGAATCGGGGCCATGAACGTGTATTCGATGGTCCCTTCCCAGCGCTCCCAGGCAATCATCTCGCTGATGTTGCTGAAGATGTTCGACAGGAAGTGCCAGACCAGCGTCCCGATCATCAGGTAGATGGTCAAGAACTGCGTATCAATTGAGTCCTGGCCGGTGATTGCGTTGGCACCCTTGCCGATAAACGTCACCGAGAGCGCGTTGGCAATTGAGTACGCCAACCAGACCAATTCCCAGCCCCAATAACGCTTGACCAGGTTAAAGTTGCGCGCCACAAACGCATACGATTGGCGCAGTTCGAGTTGCATTGCTTTGACGGTCATCGTTACTTACTCCTCCGCGAAGACCTTATCCGGCGCAAAGTCGGTCAGGTCATCTTTTTCGACCAACGCTTTGCCGGTCAGCTCCATGAAGACTTCTTCCAGGGTCGGCGTGTGCCCGTTGCGATGGACTTGCTGCTTCAAGCCCTCTGGTGTATCCAACGCGACGATCTTGCCCTCGTCCAGAATCGCGATGTGATCGCACAACGCGTCCGCCTCGCTCATGTCGTGCGTGGTGATCAGGATCGTGGCGTCTTGCGTGTCACGCAGTTCGTTCACGAATGCCTGCACTTCCAGCTTGGAGCGCGGGTCGAGACCCGTCGTCGGTTCATCCAGCAACAACAAAAGCGACTGTGTGAGGAACGCGCGGGCAATCGCGACTTTCTGTTGCATCCCGCGACTCATGTCCTCCATCGGGCTGCTGTAGCTGCTATCTCGCAGACCCAGACGCTTGAGAATCGCGCGTGCCTTTTCGTCCGCGACCTTACCCGACACACCGTACAGCCGCGCACCATAGAGCAGATTCTCGCGCGGGCTGAGCTTCTTGAAAAATGCGGCATCCACACACGCGGTTAATCAGACGTTTGACCTGCATCTCATCGCGTTCCACGTCATAGCCAAAAATTGTCACGGTCCCTTCGTCCGGCAGCAGCAGCGTCGAGAGCAGCCGGATCAGCGTGGATTTACCCGATCCATTCGGACCAAGCACACCGAAAATTTCGCGGGGCTGCACGGTGAATGTCACATGATCCACTGCGGTAACGATCTCTTTGCCACGCTTAGCTTTGAGCGCGTCTGCATCATTGGCATCCGCCTTGCCGTTCGTTTTCTCATTCCCGTTTTCGGCTACGGGCACAGACTGCGCGCCATTTTTCTGTTTGGTCAAGCGCCGCCACCAGGGGGTGGAGGCCACGTTGAAACGTTTAACTACATCATCAACAACCAACGCGGGCTGGTCCGGGGTGATTTTCACATGCATGATGGTTGACCCTCTTGTACTATTTTTCTTGTGCGAGATAAAACCGGTATCGACTGAAATTGCCCGTTTGCGCCGCTAGCGGCCCATCGCCGTTCTCGTTCTCATGTTGTACCCCTCCTTACACACAAAAAACCGCGAGCTTGGATGCTCACGGCGGGTGTGCTTGTGGACAGAATCCGAGATGGAGACTATCCAACAAAAAACCGCGAGCATCGCGCCCGCGGCTTGGGTTCACTCAGAAAGAGTTTTACCTAATGGCAAGCAGACGCAATACGGCAAGGCGCGACTCCGGACGGAGCGCTCTGCACGCGAAGACGGGTGGTCATGTGATTGAACATAAAACGCCTGCTCCTTTCATAAGATGCGGGCAGTATAGCATGGTGCGTCGCGCATTGTCAAGCATCGATTTATATTGACCATTGGGCGCGCTAAATCAGACTTGACAAACACGGTGCAGTGCGGTAGCAATACTACGCTTGATGTATCCAACAATTAGACTTTTTCGAAAGGGGCTTGACGCAGCAGCGGAGCCTGTTTTTTCTGCCTGCTGCGCATTACTGCATATGAACCGACCATTGGTAGAGTGCATTCCTAATTTTAGTGAAGGTCGCCGTCAGGACGTAATCGACCGCATCGCAGAGGCAATCCGGCAGGCCGACGCCGTTCACATATTGGACGTGAGCAGCGACCCGGACCACAATCGTACCGTCATCACGTTTGTAGGCGCGCCGCAAGCCGTTGAGCGCGCCATGTTCGCGGGCATCAAAACAGCGGCGGACCTGATCGACATGACCACCCACGACGGCGAGCATCCCCGGCTCGGCGCGACGGATGTAATCCCGTTTGTGCCAATCCGTGACGTGACGATGGACGAGTGCGTCGCCATCGCGCAGCGATTAGGACAACGGGTGGGCGATGAGTTGGGCATACCGGTATATTTGTACGAGGCCGCCGCGACTGCCCCGGAACGACAGAATCTCGCCAAGCTGCGCGGCAGGAAATTCCAGTACGAGCAGTTGCGCGAGGTCGTCGCTATCGATCCCACGCGGATGCCCGACTTCGGTCCGGCGAAATTGGATACAGCGGGAGCCACTGTTATCGGCGCGCGGCCCCCGTTAGTGGCCTACAACGTGTATCTGAACACGAACGATGTGACAATTGCCACGCAGATCGCGAGAGCTGTGCGGCACTCCAGCGGAGGACTGCGCTTCGTCAAGGGCGCGGGGTTCATGGTAGAAGGATACGCACAGGTGTCAATGAACCTGACCGATTACCGCAAAACCCCTGTCGCGCGCGTGGTCGAAACGATCCGGCGGGAAGCGGCACGCTACGGCGTGACTATCGCGTTCAGCGAGTTAATCGGTCTT
>CBEVZO010000222.1:0-6264 GCA_965554365.1 uncultured Anaerolineae bacterium | reverse complement strand
AGAACAGCCTCACCCCCCGTGCCCCCGCGCGACACGTCGCGTACCATCCAAGACGGTTGATCTCGCTGGCGCTCGATGCAATCTATGGAGAGGGAGAGCAACCTGCGCGGCAAAGCCCTCTCCCCCTCTTTCTCCGCCTGCGGGATCGTGATCGCAGATCACGTGGGGGCATGGAGGGATAGGGTCCCACATGCGCCAATCACGCTATTTTGTAGTCCTACCCTCCAGGCCGACCCGGTGCTTCAAACCGTCCATCTTTCTGAAACGGTCATTGCCGCTGGATGTGGTATCATCGGGGAAAAATAGCGCAGGCTCAACATATTTTTGCTTCGCTTCGTCCCACGCAACCCATTCTTCTCTATCTTTGCACTTTTGGCCGTACCGGTTGACCCCACCCTAAATCCCTCCCCGCAAGCAAGGAGGGACTTTGCTCCCCTTTCTCTGCTTGCGGGGAAAGGGGCTGGGGGATAGGGGTAAATCTGGAAAACTGCAAAGATAGAGCCATTCTTGAGGTTCAAGCAAGTGTGTCTTAAAATAAGTATTGAGCGCCACCGGGGAAAACAACAGGCCGTCCCATCTCCTAATTTTGCTTTGTTCTTTAGAGATTTTGGTCAAACACATTATCGCATCAAGCGCTTCAATCGCGGTCCGGATTTCGGTAAGCAAAGCGGGATGATGTTTGCGCAAAAGCTTTAGACCGCCTTTGTGCGAGTGCTGTTTAAGAATCTGCATCTGAAGTATCCTGAAAGAACCAGGCCACTGTCACACCAAGCACGTCAGACAGCAGCTTGAGTTCAATATCGGTGATTTGCCTGATCCCGGTTTCGATTTTGGCGATTGTGTTGCGTGTGTGGCGCTGGCCCAGCATTTGCAGACGTGCAGCAAGTGCCTCTTGCGTGAGGTGTTTGGCTAACCTTGCTTCGCGGATGCGGGAACCGGTAATATTGCGCATAGGTCGCATTTTAACGAGCATTTCTGCCAGAAGTGTTCTGTAGGTGGCACAATCAAACAGTCAGGTTGTTAGGTGGGAGAAAACAACGTGGTTTCCAGACACCAGCTTTCATTGTTCAAGCCCGAAGGAAAACTGATCATTGCGCCCGCGTATGCCTCGGAAGCTACGGTGACGTTGTTTCGTGGGGATCGATTGGCGCTGCTGCAACAAATCATACAAGCAGGCGATCAGGCGCGCTTGATCGTGACTTCACCGCCATACAATGTGGGCAAGGAATATGAAGAACAACTGCCGTTGGATGACTACATCGCGCAGCAGCGCGACACTATTGCCGCGTGTGTGGATGTGTTGGCAGAAGATGGCTCAATTTGCTGGCAGGTTGGGCATTATATTGACGGCAGTGGTATATCTAAAGAAGCGTATCCGTTGGACCTTGTGCTTTATCCGATCTTCAAGTCTTTTGGACTGATCCTCAAAAATCGTATTGTTTGGACCTTCGGACACGGACTGCACGAAAAGCTGCGGTTTTCCGGGCGGCATGAGACGATTTTGTGGTTTGTCAAGTCCGATGCGTATGTTTTCAACCTGGATCCGATACGTGTGCCCCAAAAATATCCCGGCAAACGCGCATTTCGTGGCCCTAAGAAGGGGCAGTTATCAGGCAACCAGGCCGGAAAAAATCCCAGTGATGTGTGGGATATGCCGAATGTGAAATCGAATCATCGCGAGAAAACTTCGCATCCCTGCCAGTATCCATTGGGGCTGGTGGAGCGCCTTATTTTGGCATTGACCAACGAAGGCGATCTGGTTGTCGATCCGTATTTGGGGGCTGGTTCTACAACGGCGGCGGCAGTGATGCGCGGACGCCGGTCTGCGGGGGCCGATACCGAAGCCGACTATTTAGCTATCGCGCAGCAACGCGTCACACAGGCGTTTGAAGGTGCATTGCCCTACCGTCCGATGAATCAGACAATTCACAAGCCTAATCCCAAATCAACGTTGGTGACCACGCCTTCCGAATGGCAAGTAAACGACGCCGCAGAATAGCAGAATAAAAACAGCGCGTGCAGGGTTCACACGCGCCGTCAAACGCAAGTTGTTTTGTGCGCGCTGTTTACCGTCGCGCGGTCACTTTTTCGGCGTGGTTTTCTTTTCCGGCTCCGGCGGGCGCTGCAACTTGAAGATCACACACCCCAACGGCGGGACGACGATGTTCAGGCTTTGCGCGTGACCGTGCCACGCGACCGGCTCGGTATGCACGCCGCCATAGTTGCCGATGTTGCCGCCACCATACACTTCGGCGTCGCTGTTGAGCATTTCCTGATAGTAGCCCGCTTCCGGCACGCCGAGCCGGTAACTTGGACGCGGCACGGGCGTGAAGTTGAGCGCCACGACGAGGAAATCGCGCTTATTATCAGCGTAGCGGAGGTAGGTGAACACGCTGTTGTCGGAGTCGTTGGCCTCGATCCACGCGAAACCGTGCGGATCAAAGTCATGTTCCCACAGCGCGGGCTGCTGGCGATAGAACTGGTTCAGTTCGCGCACCCAACGCTGCAAGCCCCGGTGCGTCTCGTAGTTCTCCACCAGATGCCAGTCCAGACTGCGGGTTTCGCCCCACTCGGTCCACTGCCCAAATTCCTGCCCCATGAAGATCAGCTTTTTGCCGGGATGCGTCATCTGCCAGCCGAAGAACGCACGCAGGTTGGCGAACTTTTGCCACCAGTCACCAGGCGCTTTGGTCATCATCGAGCCTTTGAGATGCACCACCTCGTCATGTGAAATCGACAGCACGAAATTCTCGGTGAAGGCATACATCAGCGAGAAGGTCATGTCGTGATGATGCCACTTACGATGAATCGGCTCTTTCTTCAGATACTTGAGCGTGTCATGCATCCAGCCCATGTTCCACTTGAGCGTGAAGCCCAGCCCGCCCAGATACGTCGGGCGCGACACCATCGGCCACGCGGTCGATTCCTCGGCAATCGTGACACAGCCGGGACATTCCTGGTGGATCACATAGTTCGCTTCTTGCATGAACTGCACCGCAGCGAGATTCTCGTTGCCGCCGTGTTCGTTCGGAATCCACTCGCCGTCCTCGCGCCCAAAGTTGAGGTATAGCATTGAGGACACCGCATCTACGCGCAGCCCGTCGATGTGATATTTTTTGAGCCAGAACAGCGCGTTGCTGATCAAGAAATTGCGCACCTCGTGGCGTCCGTAGTTGAAAATGTACGTGCCCCAGTCGGGATGTTCGCCCTGGCGCGAGTCCGAGTGTTCGTAGAGATGTGTGCCGTCGAAATAGCTCAGCGCGTAGCCGTCTTTGGGGAAGTGCGCCGGAACCCAGTCCAGGATCACGCCGATGCCCGCCTGATGGAACTTGTCGATCAGCGCCATCAGTTGATCCGGCGTCCCGAAGCGGCTGGTCGCAGCGAAGTAGCCCGTGACCTGGTAGCCCCACGACATATCAAGGGGATGTTCCGCGACGGGCATTAGCTCGACGTGCGTGTAGCCCATCTCCTTGACGTACTGCACGAGCTGGTCGGCCATATTGCTATACGTCAGCCATTCCAAGCCCTGCGTTTTGCGCCGCCACGAGCCGAGATGCACCTCATAGATGTTCATCGGTTCGCGGAGGACATCGCGCGATTGGCGCTGCGTCATCCAATCGTCGTCACCCCATGCATACTTGTCCAGATCAACCACAATCGAGGCGGTGCGGGGACGCATTTCGGTCATGAACCCGTAGGGATCGGTTTTTTCCGCGCGAAAACCCATCTCACGCGAGCGAATGTCAAACTTATACAGCGCCCACTCTTCCAGACCGGGGATGAACAGTTCCCAGATGCCGTTGCCGGGATGCAGGCGCATGGCGTGGACGCGCGCGTCCCAGTTATTGAATGGGCCGATCACGCTGACGCGGTAGGCGCTCGGAGCCCACACCGCAAAGCTCACACCCTGCACGCCATCCACCTCGGTGAGTTGTGCGCCCAGCTTATCGTAGCTGGTCCAGTGCCGCCCCTCGCCCAGCAGATAGAGATCATAGTCGGTCAGCACGGGCGGAAAGCGGTACGGATCGTGGAACGTGACCTTGTCGCCCTCGTGCGGCTGCTCGTCAAACAGGTATTTGAAGTCCGGCGGTTGCTTGAGCGTCAGTTCAAACAGCCCGCCCGCGTTGATTTGCTTCATTTTGCGGCGTTTCTTGGTCGCTGCGTCTACGATATGGAGCGTTTTGGCGGTGGGGCGGAACGCGCGAATCGAGAGGCCGCCGTCGCCGCCGGCGTGTGGGCCGAGCAAGCTGAACGGATCGCCATGATCGCCATTCAAGAGGTTGCGGATTGCGTCAGGGTGCAGCTCTGTCATAGGGGTTTCCCGTGCATTATTCTCTGGTTAGATTTCGGCATACAGTATACGCGGCAAGATGGCCGTTGTCGAGAATCGAATAAACGATACACAGATGACGCAGAAATGTAACGCATGTTGTTCGCTTGGCAGCACTTACGGCATGGTATATACTGATATATATAACTTGATCATTTATTTCTTAAGGATATGCGTGTTCATGAGTTTCTTCATTGTCAATCACACAAAAAAAGTTGCCATTGTCGTGCGACGTTTGCAGCGTGGACTGTGTCACAACACCGGACTCGCCACATTAGCGATTGTACTCGCGCTCACTGCGTGTTCAGGATTTCGCGCCTCGGTTACGATTTCTGCTGCTGCGTCTGTTACCAGCAATAGTGGTCTTATTGCATTTGTTTCAGACCGTGATGGGAATCAGGAAATTTACGTCATGGAAACAGATGGTGGTAACCCGCGTAACCTAACTAACAATCCGGCAGACGATTTTACCCCTGCATGGTCACCAGATGGAACTCAGATCGTGTTTGCATCGAATCGTGATTGGAATTGGGATATCTATGTGATGAATGCAGATGGCAGCCAACTGTACAATTTGACGAATTCGGACGCACAAGATACGGCGCCAATATGGTCGCCGGACGGCAGCCGGATTGCATTTGCTTCTGATTCAGGAATTTATGTGATGAATGCAGACGGCAGTGATGTGCAGCGTTTGACCAACAATAGCGCGCGCGATTATCCTGGCGCATGGTCGCCGGACAGCACCCGGATCGTATTTCAGACGGATCGTGATGGGGATCGAGAAATCTATGTGGTGAATGTGGATGGTAGCCAACTGCAACGTCTAACCACAACGAGCGCTGGTGATTTTGGTCCTGTTTGGTCGGCGGATGGTAGCCGAATTGCGTTTGTTTCGGATCGCGACGGAAACACAGAAATTTATGTGATGACACCAGATGGTAATAACGTGCAGCGCTTAACGACCAATACCGCTGGTGATTCTGTGCCAGCTTGGTCGCCGAATGGCACTCAAATCGCGTTTGCTTCTGATCGTGATGGCAACACAGAAATTTACGTGATGAATGCAGACGGTAGCCAACCACACCGCTTGACAAATCATGAGGCAACGGATTTGCTCCCTGCGTGGCAACCTGATCCTCGTGTCCGTGAAATCGCATCTGTACCTGTCGCCAACACCAACGGGTTGATCGCTCTGCAATCAAATGTGGATGGGAACTGGGAAATTTATGTAGTCGAAGCCAACGGGGACAACCCGCGTAACTTGACCAACAACAGCGCCGATGATTTGGTTCCTAGCTGGTCACCGGATGGTAGTCAGCTTGCGTTCACATCGTTGCGCGATGGGAATGCGGAAGTTTATACTATGAATGCAGATGGCTCCAATGTACGCCGCTTGACCCACAACGACGCCGACGATGTGGCGTTTGGGTGGTCACCCACTGGTGACCAAGTTGTGTTCACATCGTTGCGCGATGGGAATGCGGAAGTTTATACTATGAATGCAGACGGCTCCAATGTGCGCCGCTTAACTCACAATGACGCCGCAGATACAGCGTTTGGGTGGTCGCCAGCCGGCGACCGGATCGTATTTACCTCCAACCGCGATGGAAACCAGGAAATTTACGTGATAGATGTTTATGGAAACAACCTGTACAACGTGACTAACAATAGTGCTGTTGATGATGCGCCAGCATGGTCGCCCGATGGGACCGAAATTGTGTTCCAATCGGATCGTGATGGGAACGATGAGATTTATGTGATGCACGCAGATGGCAGCAATGTGCGGCGTTTGACCATTGAAGGTACAGGAGACTATATGCCAGCATGGTCGCCCGATGGCACATTAATTGTATTTAGCTCGTTGCGCAATGAAAGCACGTATGAAATCTATATCATGGAGATGGATGGCAGCAATGTCCGTCTTGTAACAC
>CBEVZO010000221.1:0-6307 GCA_965554365.1 uncultured Anaerolineae bacterium | reverse complement strand
TCCCCTCTTTCTCCGCCTGCGGGGAAAGGGGGGCTGGGGGGAATAGGGGCTAACAAGCGCCAATCACGTTATTTTGTAGTCCTACCTACACACAGATGAACACGGATTTTAGTTTGATCCGTGCGTATCTGCGTTCATCCGTGTCCCATTCGTTTTTCTGTCGTTACCACAGCGTTACTCGCCCGGCTGTTCGTTTGGTTCACCATCGGTGGTATCGTCCGCGCCCATGTTGAGTTGCAGCAAACGCAGCCCGCCACCGATCAGCACGACGCTGGCGAGAATCTGCACACCGAGGATCAACGCCTCCATTCCGGCCCCGGCTCCAATCTCCAAGCGCAGCAGCAGCGCGCCCCCACTGCGCAGCGCCGTCCCGATCACCAGCGCGACCAGCAGATAAACGATCAGCCGCTCCTCGTTCGAGAGTACCGCGATCATGCTGTGCCAGCGCCGGATCATCGCGGCTCCGATCAGCAGTGGTCCGGCAGTGGTGATGAAGGCGAGGATTTGCTCGATCAGCGCGGGCGTGTCTTCCGGACGATAGGTGTGGAGCGCGCGGTCATCGAGTTCGCTGAACATGCCGCCGAACAGCGTGTTGGCGATGATGAACAGGTACAGCACCAGCAGTAGCGGTATGGCGATCTGCCAGTGACCCGGTTGTGGTTCTTCGCTCATGGTATGTTCCTGTGTGTGCGTGTTGCCCCGATAGGTTAACGATACGGCGTTTCGGCGCGGGGAGCAAAAAGTCGTCGTGTGTGCTATGCAGCGGTCCTACACTGTGCGGTGGGCCAGTCACAGCCCCGCTTCGCGGCGACCGGTAAGGCGTGTTTGCGCAGCCCGTCGCGCTGCTTCGGACCGCTGCGGAGTTTTCGGGGTGCGCGCATCCCGCCGTCTGCGCACAATTTCACTCACACGTCGCGAGATATAACACCGTTTCCGTATAGTCGGCGGGACGCGTCGTGAAAAAGACCCGCCCATCGGATGCGAATCCGTACCGCATGGTCGTATCTGGTGCCTCGTCCGCTAACAGCACCCTTTGCCCATTGCGCAGATCGACATAATGCAGTGTGCCAACATGATAGTCGTACACCAACGCGTGATCACCCCGTGCATCGACCCGCGCGCCGAAGATCAGCGGAATTCGACCGGGCAGTGTCACGGCTTCCCCGCTATCCAGCGCGTACCGATAGGTGCGTGTTTCGCCGTCGATACCCGTTGATTCGTACAGAATGTGCTGGGCCTCAAGCGGTACGACTAGTCTTATCGCGCCGCGATACACGAACGCTGGCGCGTCCGCGTCAGTTAACGGTGACATAGGGTACGATAGCGTCTCTACCGCGCCTGTGAGTACGTCTAACTGCACCACACGAAACACTCTCGCATCATCGCTGTAGGCGATATAGATCAGGTGTGCCCCATCCGGCGCGGCAAAAAACGGGTGGTGTTCGAGAAAGGCCGGATCGATCACGGGCGGAGGCGCGGTGGTGTACAGCACAGCGGACGCACTGCCGTCCAACGGCGCACTGAACACGCGCCCGCCCAGTGACGACTGCCTCACATACGCCATGAACACCACGCGGTCCCCCACCACCGCCACGCGGTGCGGATCGATGCCATTGATCGCGCTGCGTTCATCCAGACGCACAGGCGGCGACGATCCATCCAGCGGCACGCTGAACAGCGGCTGAGATTCGAGTTGCATCCCCATATTTTTGCCGGTGTAAAGGGCGTGTGTGTCTGTCACCGTCAAATAGAGATAGTTGGCTGTCTCCCAGCCCGCGACCAGCGTCATGACCTGCTGCGTGGCGAGATCGATCACGACCAGCGTGGACACATCATAGGTGGGCGCGTAGTTCATATTCACCACAAGATGCGTTCCGTCCGGTGTGAGTTGTATTCCCCTCGGCACAGGCGTTTCTCCGTTGGGACCAGAGGGCAATGAGAGCATAACCGGCGGGGCAATATCTGGTAGCGGCGTGTAGTACAGGTGGTAGGTTTCGTTGTCCGGTTCAAGCTGTACAAATACGACGCCGTCCCCGCGCGGTGAGACGGCAAACCAATGTGCTTCCACATCGCCCTCGACGTTCAGGCGCGTGCGCCCGGCGGGATTGTCCAGCGGCAGCGCGATCAGGTCGATGCGTTGGAAACCGTCCGGCACGACTTCGCGGTACAGCAGTAGATCGCCGTTCACCGCGACCATGTTCTCAAATCCCTGCCTATCATGGTGTGCCAGTTCAACGACGGTACAGGTCAACGGGCTGTCATCTTGTCCAGCGGCAGGGATCGTTCCGCCCACCAATAACCCGATCACCACGATCAGCAGCCCTACCCGATATGGCATACGCTCATTCCTCCTCAGGAATTTCGATGATATACGGATCACCACGCCCCAGGTCGTCGCACGCCTGCGGATGCCCCCAGTCTGACGCAAAAATCGCATACCGTCCATCGCCAGAGAGACTCGCGCGCGGCTGCACCCAGTAACCGCATTCGGTGGAGTGGTGATGCGCCAACCGTTCAACGCGCCCATCGACGTATTGCAGGAAAATTTCCGCTTCAAACGGATTCCAGCCGTTGTCCGGCAGCGTGGACGCCGTGACCAGACACACGCCGGGCGGCCCCTGACAGGAGATATGTGCGCCGTTGCCCCACGCCAACACGTTGACATATTCCGGCGCGCTGACCTCGGCGTTCCCCGGCAGCGCGCGCACGCCAATGCTGAGGTCGCCGCTGGGATGATACATCTCGAACGTCATGAAGAATTCGTCGCCGTCCGCCGTGACACCCAGATCGCCGTGTTGGTGACCGTCATATACGCGCCCGACGAAATCACCTGTGCGCGGATCGAACGTCTCCAGGCCGGAGCAGCGCGCCGTGCCATCACGTTGCCACTGCACGACGAGGTAGCGGCCCAACGGCGAGACGCCGACCCAGTCCGGCGTGACGTTGCCCCATTCGGGATCGGGCGTGCAGGCATCCGCGTATAGCTCGTTGATCGCCAACTGCGCGCCGAGCGTGCGATTCGCGATGTCCAGCGCGAAGATCACCCACTCGCCGTCTGCACGCTGCGCGATTCCGCCGAGCCACGCGCCGTCATCCGAGAGTTCGTCCGACGAAGCGTTGACGATCACGCGCTCATACTCCGGCGGAAAGGTGTAGATCGTCTCGGTCTGTAGTGTGTCAACGTGCGTCAACTGCACGCGGAGCGTCGTGTCCGCATTGCTGTCGAAGTGCAGCAGCGTGTGCGGTTCTGGCGGATACCAACGCGCGGCGTTCCACGTTCCCGTGTCGAGGCCCTCCACCACGCTGAGATCATCCACACGGCGCACGATGGTGCCCGCGTCGCCAGCCAGTAACAACACATAAGCGTTGTCCGCTGAGAACGCTTGCAACTGCGAATATTCGTGCGTCTCAAAATCGCCGGACGCGCTCGCATTCGAGACACGGCGCAGCGTCGTGCAGAACACCGGATCGGTGAACGGGACGCCGGCCTCTGGTAATGGCAGTTCGGGCGGTTGGACGACGAGTGTCGGATCAGTGCGGTCGATGCAGCCGGGATCATCCTGGCTGCGGACGGCGTTGGGGAATGGGGCGCGGCATAGACTCAGCACGAGTGCGAACAGCATCAGTTTGCGGATCATGACAGCGTCTCCTATCACTCTTGCGGTCAATCTCAGCATACACCGAATCGCCAGGGTCCACGAATAACCTGTCAGGTTGCATCGTTTGTCATTTGCTCCTCCCCCAACGCGAACTTGTTCGCGCCCCCTCCCCGCAGGCGGAGAGGGGACTTTGCCGCGCGGGTTGCTCCCCCTCTCCATAGGTTGCATCGAGCGCCAGCGAGATCAACTGTCTCGGATGGAGAGGGGGCCGGGGGGTGAGGCCGTTCTTTGCAACACAACAAACTACTGACAACTCGTTCGTGGACCCGAATCGCTACCTCGCGTTTCCTCCCTGCGCCGATTCTGGTAGACTCGGCGCAGAGCTAATACGCGCAGGTCGCCATAGAAACGAGGAACCGCATGGGTAACGGAACACACAAGCCGCGCCGGTCGTCCCGGTTGCCAGGGTTTTACAAGCGGTCATTGGCGGAACGCGCCGCGATGGTCGCGCAGTGGGCCGAGCTTTCACACGAGGATCAGGCGGTACTGTTGGGCATCTCCGGGCTGAGCGCGACGCAAGCCGATCACATGATCGAAAACGTGATCGGCATCCATGCGCTGCCGCTGGGCATCGCGACGAATTTCCTGATCAACGGCGAGGATCATCTGATCCCGATGGTGGTCGAGGAACCGAGCATCGTGGCCGGGGTCAGCTACGCGGCGCGACTCGTGCGCGGTGGCGGCGGGTTCATTACCTCGGCGGACGATCCAATCATGATTGGGCAGATTCAGGTGCTTGACGTGGACAATGTGTATGCGGCGGCGGGGCGTGTGTGGTCCGCGCGGGAGGACTTGCTCGACACGGCGCGGGAGGTAGACCCGGTGCTGGTGAATCTTGGCGGCGGCCCGCGTGGTATCGAACTGCGTCCGTTCACCGAGACTCCGGTCGGCCCGATGCTGGTGATCCACCTGCTGTTTGACGTGCGTGATGCGATGGGCGCGAACGCGATCAACACGGCCTGCGAACGACTCGCGCCGATGATCGAAGCACTCACCGGCGGGCGCGTGAATCTGCGCATTCTGAGCAATCTCGCGGACCGGCGCAAGGTCACGGCGACCTGCGTGGTCCCCAGAGATGCGCTCACCACCCCGGAACACGACGGCGGGGCGGTCGTGCGCAGCATTGTCGAGGCGGCGGTTTTCGCGCAGGTGGACCCCTACCGCGCGACGACGCACAACAAGGGCGTGATGAACGGCATCGACGCGGTGGCGCTGGCGACCGGGCAGGATTGGCGCGCGATTGAGGCGGGCGCACACGCCTATGCTGCACGGGATGGGCGCTACACCTCGCTGACGTGGTGGTGGGAAGACGATCACGGCGATCTGCAAGGCAAGATCGAGCTACCGCTGGCGGTGGGCATCGTCGGCGGCGCGACGCGCGTGCATCCGACGGCCCGTGTCGCGCTGAAGATTCTCGGCATCAAGCAGGCCAGCGATCTCGCGCAGATCATGGCGGCGGTGGGCCTCGCGCAGAACCTTGCGGCGATCCGCGCGCTGGCGACGGAAGGCATCCAGCGCGGGCATATGTCGCTGCACGCCAAGCAGATGGCAGTCGCGGCGGGTGCTACGCCGGATGAGGTAGCGCAGGTCGCGGCGCGCATGGTCGCGGAGGGGCAGATCACGACGGAGTACGCGGCGGTGGTGATTAAGGAACTGCGGGGGGAGTAGGTACGTTTTTCGTTGGGGAAGATCGCCGGGGCCACATGACCCCGGCTATATACGAGTCGGACCGTGAAACGGCCCTGGCATTGTGGTGTCGGGGCTGTTAGTCTACATTGCGCGCACAGCGGAAACCCGCAGCGTAGTAAGCAACAACAGGATCATACACGTTTCGATATTCAACACGAACGACACGCGAATCGATATTGTTGAATGCACCTCCACGTAATACGCGCGATATACCTATATCTGGCCCCCCCGGGTTTATTACCCCATTCGTAAGCGTCCCATAGTAATTATTACTGTACCAATCCGCTACCCACTCCCACAGATTGCCACTCTGATCGAATGTTCCTACCCACGCAACCCCACTTGGCCTGCTGCCCACCACTGCTGTTTGATTACTGGAATTGCCGCTGTACACTCCATTCGCTTCCACAAACTCGTTTCCCCAGGGATAGACCAGCGCATCCGGTCCCCTAGCGGCATATTCCCATTCCGCTTCACTCGGCAACCGTGCCCCACGCCACTCACAGTACCTTTGTGCATCAAACCAACTCATATTGTTAATCGGGTGGTTTGGCTGCGTCGAATAATTCGATGTGAACGGCTGTTCACACGCGCTTGTCGTCACACACGCCTCGTACTGTGCCCGTGTCACTTCATACCGGTCCATCCAGAACGGTTCGTCAAAGCAGACTTCATGTACCGGCTGTGTATCATCCCAATCGGTACTGCCCATCATGAAGCATCCCGCCGGGACCAACACCATTGCCACGCCGTCGAACTCCTGCACAAACGGCTCCCAATCGTCGTTGTCGCCGGAGAAGTTCTGCGCAAGGTCCAACACGGCTTGCAGCGGGGTCAGTGTGGCGGTTGGGGGCGGCGGGGACGGTGTATCTGTCGGTTCAGGGATCAGTGTGTTGGTTGGCGCTTCCGTTGCAGTTGGTTGCGGCGTATTGCTGGCGGTTGGTTGATCCGTTGGTGTC
>CBEVZO010000220.1:0-6309 GCA_965554365.1 uncultured Anaerolineae bacterium | reverse complement strand
CAGGCAACGCCGCCCGGCGTCCGCGCCAGAAAATAAGCACCGCCACTAACGCCGCCGGTAAGCCGAGGATGATCGCGCCCCGGCTCTGGCTGAGTAGCACCGCGAGCAGCATCACCGCGCCGCTGAATGCGCCCACCAGCCAACGCCACGATCCGCGCGGCGTAAGCAGCGCATACGCCAGCGCAAATGGCAAACAGCGCCCCAGGTACAGGCCCACACCGTTCGGGGAGCCATAAACACTGATCAAGCGCCGCGCACCGTTCTCTGCTTCGACCACGTTCTCACCAGTGAAGAACATATACAGGCCCACGACGGCTATCGCTGCGCCGGTAAAGAGCAGTGTCTCAACCAACCACAGCAGATCGCGCTTCTCCAAACGCATAAAACGCAGCAAAAAGTAAAATGCCGCCGGTTCCAGCACTACTACCCGCAGATTGCGCAGCGCGGGACTGCGATAATCCGCCCATGCAAGTGAGATCACCGCCAGTGCCGCAAATGCCAGCACCAACCAATCAAGCGGCGTGAGATGCAGCAGGGGCAACGAGGTTGACCGTTCTTCCGACTCACGATAACCGCGCGCCCACGCAACAAAACCTCGCGCGACCAGCGCCAGCACCGTCAGCCCAAAGTACACCTCAACAGTGGTAAACGCGCTGAATAACAAGTCCAGCGTGGAGAGAAAAAACGCCGACCAGAAGATCACTAACATCACACCCAGCAGCGGGCGGTTATAGATCAGCACAAACAACACCAGCAGCGCGACCAATGTCAGCAGGAAAAACGGCGACAGTGATGCAATCCCGGCGGTGAGAATCGTCACCGCCAACGCGGGCTGATCGCGGCGTAGCAGTGCGGGGATTGTCTCGTTCCATGTCACCAGACTGCCTAGCAGTACCACAAACGCAGCGAACAGGCTTAGCAGCCACTCGGTCGCCTGCCGCAATGTTGGAGGCGCGGGTGGTGACACGTTGCGCCAGGGTAAGCGCAACCCGATCAGCACTACGCCCAGCAGCGCCAGCCCACCTACCACCAGACAGATTAGCAACGGATTGTCGTACCGATCGGTATCCGGCAGAACCGCCACCGCAAAGCCCGCAATCGGCCAACGATCATCGCCCTGACGCGGCAAATGCACGATCTCCGCCGTATGCACACCTGCGAAGAGTCCCTCCGCGACGACGATCATATCCACGTCAAGCGTGCGTTCGGGCGATGTGAGGATCATAAACGCATCGCCATCGCGGTTACGCGGCAACGCGTTCGCTGGTGCGCCATCAACGGTGACATACAGATACGCGAGATAGTCATCACGGCGCACAGCGATCGCGAACGCCGTACCCTCAAATTGCACACTGATGCGATTCTCGACCGCGTTCACATCCGCACCAGCAGCAGGAATCTCGGCATCTGCGCCGAGCGCACTAAAGCGCCAATCACCCGTATATGTGGTGTGGCGATTCTGCGCGGGGTGCAGTCCTGGTTCCAGAGCAGACACCGCAACCAGCGGACCATGTGCCAGCCAGGAATCGATCATCGGCGCGACGGCAAACCCCTGAAGCGGATCATCCGCCGGAGCATCCGGCTGCCAATGCTGCACGATCAGCCCGCCCACCCAGGGCCATTCACGCAGCGCACGGTCGTAAGCCTCCCGCGTGAACTGCTCACGCTCAATAGCAGTAGTGCTACCCCAGATCGACAGTGGACCTGCCCAATCCTCCGGCAGCGCGTTCCACCCGAAGTTGCTGCCCCAGACTGGCTTATCACCATCACCGTGCCGGACCAGTTCCTCGCGCAGCAGAATCAAGCGCGAGAAGTTGAGGATACCGAGGTCTACATCGCGATCCTCTGGCCCGTCGTAAAATCCGTAGGGCTTTCCGGCTACGGCGTCAAAATACGGCCCTGCATCCTGTTCGTAGATCGCGTTCAAGAACTTGATCTCGTTGAGGTTCTCCGGCCCGGTTTCAACAGTAGGTGCGAGTGCCGCCATAATCACGTTCGCATCCGGATCAGCGGCATAAATCGCGGTATACGACTCGCGCAACATCGCCGCGTAATGCGCGGGGCGCGGATCGAGACTGCCCCAATGCGACTTGATATTCGGCTCGTCCCAAATTTGATAGTATGTGAGCGTGTCGCCGTAACGGGCCGCGACCGCCTCCGCAAACGCCGCGTAATCTTTCACGCTGGCGGGCGGCGCAAAGGGATGGTCCGGGGCGAGACGATGACGCGCCCACCCTGGTGTGCCGTCCAGCACAGCGACGAGTTGCAGCGTGGGATGCTGCTCCACCGCCGCCACAAGCGCGTCGTAAGCATCCCACACAAATACGCCTTGCTCCGGTTCGATCTCGGACCACAAAAATGGCTGCCGCACCCAGGTGAATCCCGCCGCCGCGATATGCGCTACTTCGTCAGCTAATTCTTCCGGCGTGTACTGCGTCAACGCAACATTTACACCTGCCAGCGGCAACCGGTAGGGTAAATCTTGTGTCTCGGTGGCAGATTCCCACCCCCGCAAGTCATAGCTGCGTTGGTCACGGGTGGCCCACATACCCGCCGCACTGCCCAATACCAGCAAGATACAGAGCCACCATAATATCCATAGTCGTTTCATCGTGTCGCTGACCACCTGGGGCGTGAAGCCTGCCCGTCACTCGTAATCTGATACGCTTGCCCGGTATTGGGTTCAATGATCCACAAATTGTCCTGGTAGATCAACGCGATCTGTCGCCCGGTCGGACTCCACACAATGCCATCTTCAGGATCGGGGGCACGGATACCTGGACGTTCTGGGTCAGGGAAAACGATACGGGCGTTGCTGCCATCACGATCCGCCACAATCAAATTGTAGCCCGCCGCGCCGGGGCTATTCAACGGTTCGCGTGCTTGAAAATACGCCACTTGATATGTGGGATTACCGTCCGGCCCTTCGATCATGGGTGAATACGACGGGTTAGCCCAGATGCCGCCTTGCGCTTTGAAGGGGTTGATTATCAGGCCCGTCTCTACATTGATGACCACTACGTCAAAAACAATGCTATTCTCCGGCGTTTCATCCGCATAGGGGGGCCCATGCAACACGGTCACCAAATGCCCATCATCCGCCCAAGATAACGTTGGAGTCCACACTACTGAACGCTGGAGCAACGGTGCATATTCGGCAAAGGTCAACAGCGCCTCGAACTCGCCGGTGTCCAGATTCACCAAACCCACGCTATCCGCATTGGCCCAGGCGAGATACTGCCCATCCGGTGACCACATGAACCGCCGCCCCCAATATGCGAAACTGCCCAGCGCATTTTGAGAAATCACTATCTCCAAGGTATTTGACAGCATGGCCCCCGTATCTGGACTGAGATCAGCCAGATACAGATCATTGTACGCCTGCCAACCGGCCCCTTCATCGCGCGGTTGGGCAGTGGAATAACTCACGGTATACGTTGGTACACCGGGAACCCATTGCCCAACCCGTACATCTTCAGGCAAAAGCTGCACCGCCTGCGGGAATGGCGCAGTCGTATCCACAATTGCCCATAATTCATTTGAGAACTCAGGATCATCAGGGTTCGGTGAACTGCGCGTATAGAGCAAGCGCCGCCCATCCGGTGAAAGATCGAACACGCGCCCATCGAGAAAGCCATCCTCGGTTAGCGGATTATAATTCGTAGTGATATTCTCGATGATCCACGCTTGACCAGCGGAAAGATACGTCAAAATTCCGTCAATGGGAATTAATGTCTCCAACGGAGTACTGTAAACCCAGATGATTTCGTCTTGCGGCTCTTCGATCATGACGCCGTTACCAATTCTATCGCGGCTGACCTGCTCACCATCGCGTTCCATAATTCGGTAGCAAATCTCCAGTTTGCCGACGATGCCCACCTGTCCCAATCTCTCCTCGCCAGGCTGCACCCCCTGATGCGGGATTCTATTCGAATCAAAAGGCAAATCCTCCGTTTCGCACTCCTCGCGGTAGACGACACGCGTCACGGTAATCCGCATCCCATCCCGGATTTGAGTCTGGGGCAGCGGGTTCACTTCATCATATTCACCCAACAGCACCCCGACCTCGTCCAAAAACTGGCCGACGGAAATCCGTTTGCTAAAGCGATACGCAACCCGTTCGCCATCCGCATCGACCGTGATCGTAAAATCGTTCGAACCCAACGGTTCATCCTGACACGCCACAACCAGCAGCGCACACAACAACAGCAATCCCAATAACACAATCTTCCGCATTGTTCCCACCAGCGCACTAGTGCGCAATCTCAAGACCACAGTGTATGATAGTATCGACGCAACGAATCTACGTTAAAGCGGTTGTAGACTGTATCTATGGTACAACACGACGCAAGTTGAGCAAAAAAGGGGTGGGCATCGTGATTGATCCCAAAACCGACGCGTACATTGCCGGACTGCCGGAAGTCGAGACTTCTCGCTTGCCGCAGGGAACATTATTCCTGGCCCAGGGGCACATCTATCAGGTGATCGAGGTAGGAGCCGGAGGATTCCACAAAGCCCGCGCATGGCGCAAGACCGAAGCCACAGATGTCGCATTGATCCCTGGTTCGTTTCCGAGCAAGTTTCTTCCATTGGTGCGGCGCGGACGACTGCTGCCAGTCTATCGCACACGTCAGGAGTTGACCGACAAGGATCAACCCGCGTGTTTTGTATTCCCCACCGAGGCACTGGCTCGTGATGCGGCGCATCTGGATGTTGATTTAATCCAGGCTCCGGGCGCGTATGTGCGCACACACGGTGAAGCACCCGCGTTCGCAGTCACGGACGGCGTACATATTTTCCGGCTGTACTATTACCGGCAATCCGCTTCCGGGCGCAAAACCAATCTTTCGCGGTTAGCCGCGCGTCCGCTACCGTTCATGCCAAAAGCACACACGGATGAGCCAGGCTATTGGCGACTGCTGCCCTCGTGGGCTGAAGATGAACCTAACCTGGATGTCACCCAGCAAATCAAGCCAATTCGCATGCCGCCCACGAACCTGGACGAAACCATCCCGCATATTCCCATTGTGAAGCCAGACCCGCCGCCGGATCGCGATAGCTGAGATTGGCCCGCCATCCCCATACACACGACACGCCCCCGATCAAGATATGATCGGGGGCGCTATAGTTCATGCTACGGACTATGCAATACAGTCACTCGTCGCTTAGTTGATACCCACCGCCGACCGCACAGCTTGCAGCGCGCGCAGACCGGTGAAGTTCTTGACATTGTAGCCGTAGCCCAACCCAGCATCAGTGAAATCACCCGCACCGCCCGGCGCAACCGTCAGCGGATCAATTCCGCGATTGTTGATCGCGCGCCACAGATTCCACAGCGGCACACCTGCTACACCAGAATTCTGTGCTACTTCCACAATCGCCTGGTTGTAGGGCATCAATTGCTCCGTAGTCACGCCATTGCCTGCCGGGATTGTCGCCAACACGGGGATTACGCCGTAATTGGTCAACAGGTCCGCGACCAGCACTTGCAATTCCGCACGGAACTGTTCGGGCGGCAAGTAGGTGACATTCGGTCCGCTGAAGCTGATCAGCGCGATACTACCGCGTGCAAGCTGCAACTCGCATGACACCAGTGTGCCACCACCAACCGCATCACATACGCCGCCTGCCGGGGCTGGACTTGAGAGTGTATCAATCCCATATCCGCCGCCCGCCGCAACGCTGTCCACATTAAAACTCATGGCCGGATCACCGTTGTGCGCTGGTGTGACATTGTAGAAGTCGATTGTCTCCTGCAACTCGGTACGGCTGCCGAGATTGTACGCACCACCTGGACCAAACGGAGCCATGAAGTTCGGCCTCTCGGTCGTTTCATCACCGATCAGGACAAACACGCCGGGCCGGTTGCCAAAGTTCGTGATACCACTCTGATATAACTGGTTCAACGATTGAGCCATCGCGGGCGTGATATCCGGCACGACGGGGTATGCGTTCAGGTCGAAACCGCCGCTGATACTGGACACCGTGACGTTGAAGGACACCGTCGCCACACCGCCCTTCGCATCATCCACGACCACATCCACCACCGTGACACCTTCACCAACGCCCAGCAACTGCACCGTATCCGTGCCGATGCCTATCGCCGTGACTACCGCCCCATTCTGAGCGGTCGCCACAAGCGCAAAGGGATCGCCATCAGGATCAGACGCAACAACCGCGACATTGATTGTTTCGCCCACTGTCAACGCCTGATCCGCAAGCGGCTGGATTGTGGGCGGAGCGTTGGGCGCAACGACTGTAACATCAAACTGCACCACCACCGGCGCGTTGATGTTGTCTGTCACGCTC
>CBEVZO010000219.1:0-6316 GCA_965554365.1 uncultured Anaerolineae bacterium | reverse complement strand
GGTCAGCTTATCTTGCCCGCCCTTTTTTGTCTAGCAAATGGATAAAGTCGAGTTAAAGTGCTCGTTCCATTTCTCGTGGGCGCGTCAAGTTAAAAGCGGCCTCACCCCCCAGCCCCCGCTCCATCCGAGACGTTTTGTTTCGCTGGCGCTCAACGAAAACAATGGAGAGGGGGAGTCAGGTCGTGGGTTAAGTCTCTCTCCGCCTGCGATACTGTTGGCGAACCTGTTTTTGTAGGGTGTAGGGCTTGCCCTACCCAACCGGGCGACGCAAGCATCGCCCCTACAAAACACCCATGAATCGAGTTCGCCAACAGTATCGCAGGCGGGGAGGGATTTAGGGAGGGGCAAACGGTTTTACACTCCCCAAAAAGGAAATTCCTATAGACTCAAGCTATCCGCATGCAGTTTAATTTTTAAATACGGTAACGGGTTTACAGGTTAGCCCCACCCCTAAATCCCCTCCCCATGTCCCCGAACACTTGTTACCCTTGTCTCCGGTCTATACACTCGGATGGGGAAAGGAGGTTGGGGGGATAGGGGCTTGTTTTCTGATGCCATAGCCATTCCCGCATTTAATTCATAATCTGCATCAGGATAGCCGCAATACCGCCCTTTGCGGGCAAATTCGAACCGCAGATTTGACGGAAATGCCGCCCCTACTCCCACTGACCCGCTGAACGCTGATCAACTAATGGCGCTTGAACAATTTTTATTCCTTCCTAACAAGTTATAAACCTCAGCTAAATGTGCAGCGTGTATTCTAAGGTTAGTGAGATGATACTACTGCTAGCGGGAGAGTAAAACCGATGCACGAAAACTGTCCATTTGCGCAACGCTGCGTTGCGAAGCGTCACTTTGAAGCGGTGGACTGGCAGTTTGCCATCTACAACTACTGCCAGAACGATTACCAAGCGTGCAAACTGTACCAGATGCGGCAGGCTGATCTGCAAATTCCAGCGGACTTGTATCCCTGGGGTTATGGGATGCCCAGTCACGCCAAATAGTAAACTACGACATCATCTTGGGGCCGTATAAGGCTCTAGCGGGTAAACGGGAACGCACACACTGAGCGCATAGGCACTCGGTGTGTGTCGTTTTATGCTGAGAGGCCATTGAAAGATCGTGCCTTGCGTTTGGCTTAAGTTCACCTCACCCCTAAATCCCCTCTCCACACGCGGAGAGGAGACTTGCGTGTGCGGTTTTCTCCCCCTCTCTGCGCGTGGAGAGAGGGCCGGGGGTGAGGTTTTCAAATGGCCTCTGAAGGCGCGGGGTCCGGTTGATCTGTGCCACGCAGCGCCCGCCGCCACAACCACACCGGAATCAACTGCACGGCCTGCGCCGCAACCAACACCGGGATCAGTCCCCAGCGATCCGCCAACGCCCCGATCAGCACGGACACTGCCGCAAACATCAAACTGCCACCCAACGCCACCAGCGATCCGAGCGTGGCGCGCTGGTCCGGGGTGAACACGCGCTGCATCAGCCCCGACTGCGCGACGTTGGTCACGCCGTGCAGCGCCGAAGTCGCGGAGAGCAGCACCGGAGATAACACTGTTGGCACGCCATACGCCAACGCCGTCACCGCCCGCCCTGCGATCCCGCCGCCGACCAATACGCCCCGTTCCCCGAAGCGCCGGATCAGCCGCCCGCTGAAATAGTAGCTGCCCGCCGCCATGATGTTATCCAGCGTGCGCGCCAGGCCAATCGCCCACAACGGCCACAACAGTTCGATAAACGCCACACGCAGTTGATAGATCGACTCGCCCACCGCATACCCCAGTGTTGACGCGAGGCTCAGCAACCGCAGCCGGTGGTGTCCGCGCAGCACATCCCACGCCGCCCGCAGATGCGCGAGGGGATTGGTCGGCGGTGCGGTCGTGGTTTGCGGTTCACGCACGCGCAGCGCGATCAGCACGAGGACGATCTGCGGCAGTACGGAAAGCCACATCACCACCGCGAACGAGGTCAGCGCCGCCAGTACTGCCCCGCTGATCCCTACCAGCGCCACACCGACATGCTCCAGCGCCACCGTGCGCCCCATAAATTCCTGATACTCCGCTTCCTGTCCTGTTTCCGCGAGCGTGTCGTGCAGCAATGCGGAGTTGTTGCCGCTGAACAACGCCCACGCCAGCCCCTCGCTGATGCCGCCGAGCAGTAGCATGAGCGTACTCCCGCCCAGCGCGTAGAGCATCACCGCCGCCGCGTGTGCCACCGCGCCCAACACGAGCGTGCGTTTGCGCCCGATCAGATCAGAGAAGATGCCGGTCGGCAATTCGCAGATCGCGCTGCTGAGCGACGCCACTGCAAAGATGCTCATCGCCGCCGCATACGATCCGGTGACGTGTGCGAAGTAAAGCAGCACGATTGCACTGTAAAGTTTGAGTTCGATGAAAAAGCTGAACCAGGCCAGCAGCCTGATGTTGTGCCGGGGCGCAGCGTAGTCCGCCGCACCCGGATCATGGGGTTGTGTCACGTTGGGTTATCCTTTGTATGTGCGTTGCTAGTCCAACCACGATCACGCCGCACAGCCGAGTAGTGTCGAGTACTGTGCCGCCGCGATCAAGCTCATAGGGTGATGGAGGCCCGTAAGAGTGGGGGACTAGTTAGCCAAAGGATGACCCTCGTGCCGCGTGTGCGGCCTCTGTAAATGTTGCTGTGAACACTGCGCAAAAGTATAGCGGGGGATGAGGGTCTGCGCCAGAGAGAAAAAACGGAATGGGACACGGATAAACACAGATTAAAAAACGGCGCGCACAAGGCACGCCGTTAGATATCCGTTACGCCGACAGTGGATCACTGACGGCTGTGAATTGCGACCTAAACGCTTAGAACTCCGTCGTCTCATAGGTGATGCCGGGGAACTGCACAGCGTCCGGTGCGAGCGCGGCAGCAGCATCCGCGTCATCGTACAGGTGTGCCAGGAAGAACGCAGCCGCGAAATGGTCCATCAAGTCGTGGGCGCGATTTTGATCCCACACCATATCGGCGCACACGTTGTAGCCAAATGCCAGCACCGCGGGCACGTCTTCGCAGGCCGTGATATGCACCACGTGCCCGGCATTCAGCAGCACGACCTCGGTTTTCTGCGCGGAACCCAGGTCCGCGTATGACCAGTACGCATCCAGTCCGGCAGCGATCACCAGCACGGGCTTGTCCATTTGCGCTTCGCCCTCCGGCCCGAAGATATTGGTCGCTGGGACCACCGCCACCGCCACATCCACACGCGGATCAGCCTGCGAAGGCCACAAGCCTTCCGGCACGGCGTCCAACCCGGCCAGATCGACCATCACATCGATATTGCCCAGGATATCAGCGCAGCGTGGCGCGTCGGGTGTAGCCTCACACAGCGTCGCCCAGTGATTGAGATCAAGTTGCGCGCCGGTGATCATCAATGATGTTGTGCCGCCGCGCGACATGCCACTGATCCCCACACGTTCCATATCAATCACGCCCGCCAATGAACCACCGTCCGCAGTCAGCGTTTCTGCGAAATCGAGCAGCCGCGAGGCATCCTGGGGCCGCGAGATGAAGTAACGGTGCGAATTCGTGTCATAGTCGCCGGGGGGCGTGTTGGCGAAGTTGTCTTCCGTATCCGCAGAAATCACGACAAAACCGTAGGATGCCAGATGCTCGACATAATATACCCACAGTTCCGGGGGCGAGCTGGCAGCAGGCGAATACACAATCAACGGAAACGGGCCAGCGTCCGGCGCACCATCTAACGCCGCATGACCGTACACATCAATGGGCAGCGGGACAGCCTCATACCGAATTTCGTAAGTATAATCAGCTTCCGCGTCCGTAGTGGGATACCATACCAATACGTTCGCCATGTAGTCCCCCGTGCCGGAGTCTAACTTCATAACCCCCACGGCGTGTGGTCCACGCACGCCATACGGCGGCGCATCGGGGCGCAAACCGGTACGCTCCGGCCCATCGCCGTCCTGCGCGCCAATCGGATATCCGGTGGTGAGCAGCGCCACCGCCAACACGATAAATACCAGATAACGCGAAAATGCACGTGCCGAGATCATCGAACGCCTCCTCAAATACTTATATGCGATTGTTGTGTAAACCTAGCGACTCAACGAACGAATAGTAGTTGCGGAAGACTACAGGAGAGGGAAAGTTACGTGCGTGATGTTGGTTCCGCTGGCCCGAAATTCCACTTTCTATTATTGAACCACAAAATTTGTTAGCGGTATAGTTTGTGAAAAAAAACACGGATAGACACAGATTGAAAAACTGATCAAAAGCGAAATGGGACGCAGATTTTGTTTTTCAATCCGTGTTTATCTGTGCCTATCCGTGTCCCATTCGCATTTGTATTTACGCTTCCGACTTGTGCGCCTCAATCGCGACCCAGTCGCCGAGCGCCCGCCGCTTGACCGGCTCCAGACCGCCCGCCCGCAGCGCCGCCTCGACAGCATCGGCCTGTTCATCAATGATGCCGCTGAAGATCGCGCGTCCGCCTGCGCGCAACACGTCGCCCAATCCCTCGCCCGCCATCTGAATGATGATTTTGGCGAGGATGTTACATAACAATAGATCGAAGTGGCGCGCCGTTGTTTTGAGCGTGTCCAGATCGCCCTGCTGTGCCGTGACTTGCGCCGTGACATCATTCAGCGCCGCGTTGGTCAGCGTTGCCTTGACCGCGAAATCGTCAATATCTACGGCCAGCACCGACCCCGCGCCCAACTTGATCGCCGCGATCCCCAGAATCCCCGATCCACAACCGAGATCGATCACATCCACGCCGGGGTGTGCGGGCAGCATATCCTCTAACGCGATCAGGCACAACTGCGTTGTGGGATGCGTGCCCGTGCCGAACGCCGTGCCGGGGTCCAGCACCAACACGATATCGTCCGGGCGCGGATCGGTGATCTCGCGCCACTGCGGGCGAATGTACAACTGCCGTCCGAGCCGCAGCGGGTGGTAGTGCGCTTTCCACGCCTCGGCCCAGTCTTCGTCGCGCACACTGTTGAACGTTGGCTCCGGCATGGGATACAAGCGGCTCAGGAAATAGATCGCCTCGCGCAACTGCTGCTTTTTGTCTTCGGCTTGCGCGTCGTTAGGGAAATACGCGCGCACCGTCAACCTGTCGGCGGGCGGTACTTCGTCGCTCTCCCACACCTCTATCGGGAACTCCGAGCGCTCGATCACCACGCCCTGATGCCCATAACGGTGCAACACATCGGCCACCGCCTCCGCCGCTTCACCGTCTACCTCTAAGGAAATCTCAACCCAATCCACAGGACACCTCACGTTATCCACAAGCTAAACGTTGTAAATAATGCACTGGGTGCATTCGGATTTTGGGGCACATATTTTGTAAAAGCGACCCCACCCCGGCCCTCCCCGCTGGCAGGGAGGGAGTCACCGTGCGCGCCTTAGCTCCTCCCCCGTCAACGGGGGAGGCTGGGAGGGGGTTGTTCAAAAAAGGCTGGTTCTAACGTTTTGCATTGGTTTTGTGATCAGCCCCTCCCCCTGGCCCCCTCCCCGCAAGCGGAGAGGGGGAAACAGGCCTCTGCTTTCCATCAGTACAGTGCAATGGAGAAACGATGTAGAGGAAAGCGTATATGCGACCAACTCAATCCGTTAGAAGCAGAAAAAAGGAATACATTCCGCCCCCAAATCCGAATGCACCCTAATGCACTTCAGCGCTTGACTTTATTCTATGTTAATTGTTATACTGGAAACAGGGTGTCTTATTGCGAACGGTTCGCAATTTTGTTAAGAAACTGTCTAGATTTTCATATTTTTATGATTGTAATTTTGTTTGCAATGGGAATTGTGGTATTATTTGGCTAGACAGGGCCTCCATTGACGCGTGCTGAACCAGTTATCGTAGCCCCATCGTGACCAAAAGGCCCTGTCCTCCTCCTCAAAGTGATACGCGCAAGGGAAGCGAGCACCACACGGTGCTCGTTTCTCGTGTATCCAGTAGTTGCACGTAAAGATGGGGCTTGTTCGTAGGGGCGCACGGAATTACTCTCACACTCACCCGCCAAACAACTCCCCAATGCGATCCAGAATCCCGCGCCCGGCCTTCTGCGGCGAGACCTCACGGCCCATTGTCTGCGCTAACTGCTCGAACAACGCGCGCTGCTCTTTGCTCAGCTTTTTGGGTATATCCACGTTCAGCACCACCAACTGATCGCCGCGCCCGCTGGTCGTGCCATCGCGCCGCAGCCGGGGCGATCCTTTCCCGCGCAGCCGCATGACCTTACCGGACTGTGTGCCCGCCGGAACCGCTAGCTCAAACAAGCCGTCCACCGTCGGGACTTCGATCTCGTCGCCTAATGCCGCTTGCGCC
>CBEVZO010000218.1:0-6318 GCA_965554365.1 uncultured Anaerolineae bacterium | reverse complement strand
CCGCGAATCCGGCGCAATCGAACACCGCATGTTTCGCGATCTGCCGGAATATCTGACCCCAGGCGACGTAATGGTACTCAATCAGACGCGTGTGATCCCGGCACGGCTGGCAGCACGCAAAGTGCCCACTGGCGGCGCAGCGGAGATATTGCTGCTGCGACAGTTGGACGATACCCGCTGGCTGGTCATCGTTGGCGGCAAGCGTATTCGTGTCGGCACGCAGCTTGCCGTTGGCGACAGTGACAATGACGGCAACGCCCCCATCACTGCCACCGTGATCGAAGAACGCGAAGAAAATCAGCGTGTGGTGGAATTCGATCAGCCGGTGCAACCGCATCTGGGCACAATTGGCGAGACCCCGCTGCCCCCCTACATCACAACGCCGTTGGGTGACACCGCACGTTACCAAACGGTGTATGCGCGGCGCGACGGTTCAGCGGCTGCTCCCACCGCAGGACTGCACTTCACGGGCGAGATGCTGGTGGGCCTCAACCGGCAGGGCATCGAGATGGCGTATTGTACGCTGCACATCGGGCTGGACACATTCTCCCCGGTGCGCGAGGAACAGATCAGCGATCACCAGATGCACACCGAACGCGCAACACTCAACGCCGACGAAGCACAACGCATCAACAGCGCGCGGTTGGCCGGGCATCGTGTAGTAGCGGTAGGCACAACCAGTGTGCGCACGTTAGAGTCAGCGGCGATTCGCTCCGCAGCGTATGGTTCGGAGTTCAATGATCCCACCAGCGTGCGGCAAACTCTGGCGCGTATGAACGAAAACCTGTGTCTCTGGCGGCCCGTTATCGCCATCGAGGAAGACACAGACCTGTTCATTACCCCCGGCTACAAATTCCGCGCGGTAGATATGATGATTACCAATTTCCATCTGCCACGTTCCACGCTGCTGATGCTGGTGAGTTCTTTCGCAGGCCGTGAGCGTATCCAGGCGGCATACGAGGCCGCGATTCGCGAACGCTACCGGTTTTACAGCTTCGGGGATGCGATGCTGATTGTGTGATAGTACGACAAAAAAACAGGGCCGCATGAGAGGTTCATGCAACCCTATAAACTGTTGACGGAGAAAAACGCAGATTAATTCTTGAACCAATTCAACAAACGTTTGACTACGCTCCGTTTGTTCGCCAACGCCTGCTGATATTCGCTGTTCAATTCCACGGCCAAGTTCTCTAATTCCTCAACGCTCATGCGCGCGCCGTTTACCAACACCCAATTATTGCCCAAATCGCGCAGTTCTTTCGGTGAGCGCTGGTAGAGCGCCTGATATACGTGCAAGTAGCGAGCCATCACTCGTTCAACCCTTAGCTGATCTTCCACGCTGTCTCTACCTCGCTTTCCAACTCAGGAACACTGATTCCTATCCCAGTATATCCGCTAATCGCGCTAATACAACAGTGGAATCACATAAATATCCTCTAAAAACCCGATCAAAACACCATCAAAACATATCCTCTCTATTTATACTATCAGCATTGTCGCGCTGCCAAACGCAATTCAAACTGGACGTGCGCAGGCAAACACATTAGTGTTACAATGGCGCTTCGTAAAGAGCGTTTTATATACACATGCGGAGAACTTAGATCATGGACGTTCAAAACTGGATTCCCGAAGACCATTACCAGGCTGCCGCAGATGCCATTCGCGCCCTGATCCCACGCGGACCAGCCATCGGGATGATTCTTGGTTCAGGATTAGGGCCGCTAGTCGAAGAAATCGAAAACCCGGTGAGCATCCCGTTTGAAGATATCCCCCACTGGGAGCATTCGACGGTAAAAGGACATGCAGGCCGGTTAGTCTTCGGCACGCTGGAAGGCCAGGACGTACTGGCGATGCAAGGACGCATCCATTTTTACGAAGGGTATAGCATGGCGCAGATCACACTGCCTGTGCGCGTGATGCGTTTGCTCGGCATCAACACATTGATCGTGACCAACGCCGCCGGGGGCCTGAATCCCAAATTTGATGCGGGCGATATCATGGTGATCGAGGATCACATTTTTGTGCCAGGGCTGGCAGGCCAGACGCCATTGGCCGGCCCTAACGCCGAGGCATTCGGCCCACGTTTCTCGATACACACACGGTCGTACAGCCCCGCCCTGCGCCAGATCGCACATAAAGTCGCAACAGCCAAAAACCTGACGCTGCGCGAGGGGGTCTATGTCTCGCTATCCGGTCCGCAATTTGAAACCCCCGCTGAAGTGCGGATGCTGCGCGTGTGGGGCGGGGATGCAGTGGGTATGTCCACCGCGCCAGAAGTATTAGTTGCCAACCACGCCGGGATGCGCGTACTCGGTTTCTCAACCATCACCAACGTTTCACTGGATAGCACCGCGTCCACCGATGAAGTAAGCCACGAAGACGTACTGCGCCTGGGACGGCAGATTGTGCCCAAGCTGGCCGCGATTGTGCGCGGCGTGCTGCGCGAGATGCCGCCCTACCATCCCAACCAAGTAGATAACCCGCCGGAGTAGGCATGACCGAAGTCGTTTTCTTCATCGAGCAAATCGCGTTTGGCCTCTACGTGTTGAGCGTGGGGGGGCTGCTGTATGTCGCCCACCGTCTCAGCGGCGCACGTCGCGAACTTGTGATCGCGCAGTTCAAGCTGGAACGCGAACATGCGCAAGTGCGGCAGGCCAGCGCGATTACTTACGGGGGACTGTTGATCGAATTCATGATCGCTGTGTGGGCCATTGCTAATGTGATGGCCCCCACGCTGCGCGATATTCGGCTCGATGCCAGCGTCAACCCCGAACACGCACTCGAACGTTTTGTCACCAGCACCCCCGGCGCAAATGCTGCTGTTTCGTTGGGCGGCGGTGATACCGGCCCCGATAGTCCCGGTTTATTCGCGACCCCCGTGCCCACCGCCACCCCCGTCGGTACAATTATTCCGGAAGCCCCGGATATCGTCGGCTGCCCCAGAGACGATGCATGGCTGCATATCCCCGGCAATGGTCAGCTTGTGTTTGAAGCGACCACCGTCGAGGGCACAGCGAACGTCAGCGATTTTGCATTTTACCGCTTTGAGATCAAACCCGCGCGCAGCGGTACAGAATTTGCACCGATCGGTGGCGATTACACCGTACCCGTTGTCAACGGCCCGCTAGGTGAACTACTGCCCTTCAATTTTCCAGAAGGTGAATACCGCTTCCGACTCAGTGTATTCGACAACACCAATATGCTGCGACATTCTTGCGAAATCACCATCTGGATCAGCACACGACCGCCCACCCCCACGCCCATTGGAGGGTGAGCCACTGCACCGTCTTTAACGCAACCCGGCTCGGAAACGTTCGCGACGATACTGTTCAGGCGTATCGATATCACGCAGAATACTGTCGGTGTTGACCTTCACCAATGCGATATCACGCGGATGCCGCGCCAGCACCACGCGCGGCGTGCCCTCTTCCTGCGCCAACAGTTCCGGCCAGAAGCGACGGTCGATCAACACCGGATGTCCGCGCGTCCCGCGATGCACCGGCATGACAATATCCCCGCGCCCGGCAGCATAGGCCGCCATCACCTTACCAATCACGCGCGCGTCGAGTGCCGGTTGGTCGCCCATCACCACCAAACAGGCTGACACTGTATCTGGCAGTGCATTCAGCCCGGTTTGCAACGAAGACAACATTTCCCCGCGCGCATAATCTGGATTATGCACCGTGCGCGTCGGGGAACGTTTGAGCTTGCGTGCCACATCGCCCGCACGATGCCCTGAAACCACCACCACGTCGGACAACCGCGCCAGAGCCAGCCGCGCCACAATAGTCTCGATCACGCTACGCCCTCCGGCCCAGGGTAACAGCACCTTCGATTGCCCCATGCGTGAGGATCGCCCCGCCGCCAACACTACCGCCGCGACCCGTCGCTGCACCTCGCATACCGGTTCGCCGACGGCTTGCATCGCGCCAATCGCCACCGCATCAATCCGTGTCGAATGCAACGCCAACTGCGCCACACGACGCGCTCGCCGCCGGTCATAGGGATGTGTGCCGAGTTTGTTCAACAGGATCACCACACGCGCTTTGTCGGGCACACCACGCAACCCTAACTCTGGATCGCGCAGCGTAACCGCCATCCAGGGCGGAATGATAGTCCCGCCGTCGGGGAACCCGTATCGCGCTTGAATCCGCGCCGCATTATACACATGGGCGTCATCCAGTGGTTGCCCCAACGCATCCAGTCCCGCCACTGGCACAACCAATGACACATCTGGCGGAATCACCGGCTCATGATCGTAGGGCGCTTTCAGAGGCAGTCGCCGCGCGCCATCAGCCTCGATGAGCAGCACATCAGAGTTCACCGAATCCATCAACCCGGCGATTTGTTCAGGATGCAGTCCGATAATCTTCCGTTGGGCTTTGTCGTGGCGGCTATAGAGAAACACACAGCCATACTCGTCCAGCCAGGCGCGAATCTCCGCTGCCTGCGTCTGTGCCTTGATCTGCCGGGCACAAGGTACACGTTTAATCTCATGTGTCGCCAACCGCGTCGTGGTCGTCACCAACACACGCCAGCCATCCCCGCGCAGTTCATCCGCGAGCCGTAACAGCGCCGACGTTTTGCCGCCCGCGCCAATGAAAGACACCACGTCACCACGCTGCACACGCAGCGCATCACACAACCGCATAACCCATCCCATGAGAACTATGCCATCGGGAGATTGACATGTTGGCGGCGGCCAACCTACTCCCCCAGGAGTAATCCCGCCATCTGAGGCGCACTGAGGAGCGCCTCTAGCACACCGCCACCAACCGCCAGTGCTTTATCGGATATCGTGAAACAATGGTCGCGCACACCGCGCGGGTCCACATCACCAATTTTGTAACCTGTTGTTACCATTACAGCAGAGTGTATCAGACCACGCAACACGCCCGCAAATGGTGCTGTCACCGGCAATCCCTCCACCGTCGCAACCACATCACCAAACGCGAGCGCATCGCCAATCGCCGCCTGCAGAAACACAACGCCGTCCGCTGGCGCACGCAACACACGATCCGCCATATGCCCCTGGACCTCGCCCGGTCGCCCGGTGTTGGGCGCAGCCGCCCCCTGCCAGATGACTCGGCCCAGATAATGCCCACGCTGCGTTTCGATCACCGCGTGGCAATCATCACCTGCCGTATACCCCGGCCCTAACGCGATCACCAACAGCGCATCGTCGCGCGTTGTGCCCAGGTTGCGTTTCGCGATGCGCGCATCCACCACCACCGGCGGCTGCAACGCGTCAAGACTCACGCCGTCTTCATCTACCAGCACGGGAATCGTACCGGCGGCCCAATGCGCTGCGGCGGCTGAGACATCATCGATCCGGTGCGCGGTCAAGCCCTCCACCGTGATCTGCCCCTCAGAGACCGCCGAGGCAAACGCCACCGTCCGCCGGATGGCTAACGGCTGAGCGCGTTCCAGCACCAACACCGGGAAGCCCGCCCGTGTCAAGCGGTAGATGACACCGGATGCCAGATCGCCACCGCCGCGCACCACAACGGGCACATACTTAAATAATGCCAAGACCATGCTCTCGCAGTATCATGACCACCGATTCCGGCGTTAGCGGAATGTGGTCAAACCAAATGCCAGTGGCATCGTGCAGCGCCGCAATGATTGCCGGAGCCAGCGTGATACAAGGCATCTCCGCCATGCCACGCGCGCCCCAGGGACCGCGCGTATCGGCGAACTCAAGAATTACGGATTTGATCTCGCGCGGAATGTCCCAGATCGTCGGGATGAGATACGTCGAAAGGTACGGGTTCAAGATACGACCGCCCTCCGTGACAAGGTTCTCCATCACAGCATAGCCCATCGCCTGCACGACTGCGCCCTCGATCTGCCCGACAATGTTTTGCGGATTGAGCGCCTTACCCACATCATGCACCGATACCACACGTACCACCTCGACGTGACCGGTTTCGATATCGATCGCCACCTCGACGAACTGCGCCATATAGCCATACGCAAAATTCGGCTCCGAGCGCCCGGTGTCAGGATCATACGGTGTCGTCTTGGGCGGACGGTATTGGAACGTGCCAATCGCCGGACGTTCTTCCTCGTCCCATTTTCGCAGCGCGACCTCGGCAGCGCCGCGAATCGCGTTACCGGACATAAACGTCAAACGTGATGCTGATGCACTGCCCGAATTGCCGGTTTCGGCGGTATCGTGTCCGATCAGTTCTACACGCTCCATCGGCACACCGACCGCTTCCGCCGCCATCTGCACAAACGTCGTGTGCGCGCCCTGACCGACTTCCGCGCCCGCCTGCCGCACCACCACGCGCTCGATCTCTGCGCTGCCGTGCA
>CBEVZO010000217.1:0-6320 GCA_965554365.1 uncultured Anaerolineae bacterium | reverse complement strand
GACGATTCGGGTGTGCGCCTACAATACGAAAAAACCTACGGTCATCCCCCGAAAACGATTATCAAAAGTCGAAATTGGGATGATCAGGCATGGTCACCGGATGGGATGCAGTTGGCTTTTACCTGCTTCGGAGGCTTATGCTTGCTTAACCGCGACGGAACCAACCTGCGGCGGATCGATGTGCCCAATATGGGAATAGGGGAAAAAGCTTGGTCACCGTCAGGCCATTATATCGCGTATCCGGGCGTTTCGGCTAACAGCGCACCAGGGACACTGGACATTTACCTATACGACCTGGAAACCGACACCATTATCCAGGTCACTGACACGCCCGACATCTACGAAACCAGTGTGCTCTGGCTCCCCATGCCCGACGCGGAGTTTTTGCTGGCGGGGGTGGAGGATTAACACAACAAAAAAGAGCGCGTTTCCGCACCCTTTCGCAGCCAATTCAGTGTGAGTCCGCGCTACCCGTTGTGCAGCCAGTCGCGCAGCGTGGTGATGAAGCGTTCCGGCGAGTCCATCATGATGAAATGTCCCGCGTCGGCGAACCACTCAATGCGCGCGTGCGGCACGCCCTCTTTGAGCGTCTTGTGCTCGGTGGGGCGCACAATAATATCGCGCTTGCCATACATGCCCATCGTCGGCATCTTGAGCTGGTCGAGGTCCGGGCGCAGGTCCGTCTGACGTAGCGTGCCGATGCTCGAAAAAAACGAATTGACGTTGATCTTGGAGACATCTTTGGTGATCATGCGCTGCATCGCGCCGCCGTCCTTCGCCATCAGATAACTGTAGGCACGCAGGAACAGCATCAACGCACGCCCCTCAAAAAGCCAGAATACCGACGCGATGGTCGGGTTGCCGGAGGCTTTGAGCAGCAGATTAAGCGAGTTGCCGTTAATCGGGGAACCGATCACGCAGACCTTGACGACTTTGGTCGGGTACTGCATGGCGGTGCTGAGCGCCACCGTCCCGCCCATCGAGTGCCCAATCAGGGGCGCTTTCTTGATCCCCAGGCGATCCATGAACTGGTAGACCATCTCAACGTAGGTCGGTATGGTGAAAGACTTGGCGCGTTCGCGCGCCTGTTCTTCCTGCCCGACCATGCCGGATTCGCCAAAGCCAAAAAAGTCGAGCGCATACGTGCGAAACTCACGACCCAAGACTTCAATCGTGTCGCGCCAGAGTTCCCACGAGCCAAGCCACCCATGCAACAGCAGCACTGGACGCCCGCGCCCGTACGTCTCATAATGGATAATGCCAGGATCGGTGACAAGTGAAGGCACGTCCGGTTTACCCCTCCCAGACAGCAAGCAAAAGCACAAAGCCGCCGTATGCGCTGTGACAACGAGCGCCCCACCCGGCGGCAGACAAGCGCGTAAGCGCCTCCGGTCTATGCAAGCAAATGAGACGAACGGCTGTCGATCACGTCTCCATCTCTTCCAGAATGGAGTACAGCAGTTCCAGCAGCACGTTCTTGACGCTTTCCTTATCGGTGGCGACACACGGCAGCAGTTTCACGTTCTCTTCGATGCGCAATGCAATCCGCAGGTCTTCCGGGGTCCAGGCCTCGGCGTGATCTTGTTTGTTGGCCGCCACCACATAAGGCGTGGGCGCGTAGGCGCGGAAAGTCTCCAGAATACTCTTAGCCTCGCGGAATGTTTCGGGTTTGGCGCTGTCCACCATCACCACGAAACCGAGCATCCCTTCCGCTAGAATCTCCCACATAAAGTCAAAGCGGCGTTGACCGGGCGTTCCGAACAGATACAGCACCAGATCGTCGTCCACCGTGATACGGCCAAAGTCCATAGCCACCGTCGTGGCTGACTTCGTGCCGAATTCCGCCGAGTCTTCAGAAATCGCCTCGTCGGTGGTGACCACATCGATCTCGCTGATCGAACGGATAAACTCGGTCTTGCCCGCGCTGAAGGGGCCGGTGATGACCATTTTGACAGTTTGCATGGACATGGTCGGTCTCACTCTTCCTCAAGATAATTCCCGTAGCTGCTCTAGGGGCAGGCGTTGCCCTAGGGGCAGGCTCCCCAGGAGAAGCGAATAAATAACGATTTAGACATCTTTGATTTTGGCGATCAAACGTTCCACCAGACTGCGCTCGACCTGCTGCTTCCGCCTGGTTGGCGGACCGGGCTGCGTGCCAGGGCTTGGTTGCATTGAGGGCGGCTTGACCAACTCGACCAACCCCGCCTGGAGCAGCCCATACACTACCCGACGAATCTCAGTATCGGTCATATTGCACGCTTTGGCAATTTGACGGATCGAGTTCTTAGGATTGATGAACGACACCACACGCCATTCTTCGACGCCGAGGTTGATACCCCGGAACTTGTCGCCGGGCGTATCCGGGAACTTGAGCGCCATATCGAGATTCGGCAACTCTTCTTCCAGCGGCTTGACTTCTTTGGCGCGGCGAATCCCTTCGATAATCACGTTTTTCAGGTCAATCGGGACCGTGATGCGCTCGCCGGAGGGCACAACGCCTTCCTCGAAGACGAAAGGTTCCTGCTTCCAGGTCATCACATCAAACACGACGTTGAGCGTGTTTTGACGAATGCTGCGCACGATGTCCGTTTTAGTGACGTAATTCGCGTTGATCAACATCAGCGCCAGCGCTTTGTCCGAATATTTCGCGCCGCGCTCGCGGATCACACGCGCCTGTTCCGCGTTGAGCTTGCCCGCTTTGTGGAGTACCGTCGCCAGATGGCGATCTTGTTCCCCCATACCAGCCAGGATCAAGCGCCCTTCTTTGAAAGCGATCATCGCACGCTCATCACCGGCCACGACCTTCGGACGTTCGATCCCCGCGCCATCACGGATCGTGTCTTTGGTGACAACGGGTTCATACAGATGCAGCGTGCCCGTCTTTTTTGCCAGATTGATCAGATTGAGTATCTGCGTGGTGCTGAAATCCGCCAGGTTGCCTTTTAACGCCATCTCTTATGTCCTACTACCCGGGGTTGAGAATCCTGTGAGTGGTCGATGCATGCCGGTCCTGCACGGCTGTCGGCATTATACCCCGCCGTAAGAACCGAGTCAACCAGCGTGGCACGCGCCAGGACTACGCTTTGTCCCCGTGCCCACTACCCGCTGATGTGTGCAATTGAGTGCTGTGTCGACGCTACCTTTACCCCGGTTCACACCAGCAGCCCCTCGACTTGTACAGCCTCAACCTTAACTTTACCAAGATGTATCGTTATTATAGTGTATATTTTGGCACTTGGGTACTACTATCATGTGCCCTAATCCGAAAAATGTATGAAAGTTGTGAACAATGCGCCCTCGGACACAACATACCCATACCCCCTGGCTGCGACGCAGTGTGATTGCGCTGTTGATCGCGCTGCTCACCGCGTGCGGTCCCGCCGACGCGGACCCTGCGCCGCGCCGCGTCACCGCCACCCCGCTCACCCCGGACGCCATCATACAGACCACGCGCCCCCCTGCCACGCGGCTCCCCGCCCCGACTATCGCTCCCGGCATGAACCCGCTCACCGGGCTGCCGGTCGCGGAGCCAGGGGCACTGGACCGCCGCCCATTGGCGATCAAAATCTCCAACGCGCCGGACACGGTACGTCCCCAGGCGGGGATCGCGGAGGCCGATCTCGTGTTTGAGCATCTCGTCGAGGGCGGGCTGACGCGCTTCACGGCGGTGTTCTGGACGCATACGCCGCCGCGCGTGGGATCGATCCGCAGCGCGCGCCTGATCGATCTGGACATCCCCGTGATGACCGGGGCGCTGTTCGCATATTCCGGCGCGAGCAACGAAATCCGCGACCTGATTGCCGCGTCACCATTTGCGCCACGCGCGTATGAAGGCGTGACCACCGGGGAGCCGCTGTATTTCCGTGATCCCGGCGTGGAAGCGCCGCACAACCTGTTTGTGGTCCCCGCGCAGGTGTGGGAGCGCGCCGCCGCAGACGGTTGGGGCACTGCGCCGGACGTGCGTGGCTTCGTGTTCGATACGGCGGTTCCCGACGGGGCACAGATCGCCGTACAGGTGCAAATCGATTATGGACCGGATAATATACAGTGGACCTACGACGCAGTGAGGGACGTGTATCAGCGGGCGGTGGACGGGGTGCCGCATCACGACGCGAATACGGGCGTGCAGGTCACGGCGGCGAACGTAGTGATCGTCTACGCGCACCACGCCGACGATCCAAACATCATCGAGAGTCAGTGGCAGGGCGTGACGTACTACTCCACGCGCATCGATCTGCTGGGCAGCGGGCCAGCGACGGTGTGCCGTGTGGGGCGCTGCACGGACGGTTTCTGGCGGCGGGATCGCGTGACGGATATGCTCAGCTTTTGGACAGACGAGGCCACGACGGAAGCCCTCGCGTTCACGCCGGGAAATACGTGGTTTCAGATCGTGCCGCTGGACTTCGCGGGGGTGAAGATCGAGTGAAAAGGCCGCCGCCGGTTAAAACACAGCGGCTAGCGAAAAAGCCTGGAAGCCCACTCAAGGGGCTGCGTGCGCTGAGAGCCGTTTCACGGTCCGGCTTGTATGTAGCCCGGTCCATGTGGGCCGGGTGATCCGCGATGAGCGCACATTTTCATCCCCTTGATGTGCCGTTACTAGCAGCGGCATGAGTAACTCTGCGGTGAATCAGCATTAGAATCATGCCCCTACCCAATCACACCTTTGGGATTGTCAATTTGCGCGTTCTCCGGTAGTCTGGTGAACCGATCAGCCAACTACGCACGTATAGTGTTATAGTACACGGTTAGGCACTTAGTTTTTCGCACGTTTTTGTATGCCGTACGTTTCGTACGCCTCATCTAGAAAGTGAGACTCCATCGATCATGGAAAAAGTTGAACAGCTCAAAGCCCATCTCGCCGACGTGGTACATCTGAATCACGCGACTGCCGTTCTCGGTTGGGACCAGCAGGTGAATATGCCGCCCGGTGGCGCGCCCGCACGCGCCGAACAACTTGCGACGCTCAGCCGCATCGTACACGAGATGTTCGTCTCAGAAGAGACAGGTCGCGCGATTGAAGCAGCGGAAGCTGCCGTCGATGGCACAGACGCCGACAGCGACGAGGCCGCCCTCGTGCGTGTCGTGCGTCACGACTATGATCTGTCCACGCGCGTCCCGACCGAACTGGTGGTCGAACTGACGCGTGTCACCGCGCTTGCGCACGAAACCTGGGCCAAAGCGCGCGAAGACGACGACTTCCAGGCCTTCGTGCCCACGCTGGGAAAAATCCTCGAACTCAAGCGCCAGCAAGCCGACGCGTTGGGCTACGAGGATCATATGTACGACGCGATGCTCGACATGTACGAGCCGCACATGAAGACCGCCGACGTGCAGCGTCTGTTCGACGAACTGCGCGAAGAACTCGTGCCCTTCGTGGCGCAGATCTTCGAAAATCAGGACGCGGTAGACGACTCCGTGATGCATCTCAAGTACGACACCGAGAAGCAGCGCATCTTCGGTGAGCAAGTGATCAAGGCCATCGGCTACGATCTCGCGCGTGGGCGGCAGGATAAGTCGGTGCATCCGTTCACGACCGAGTTCTCGATTGGTGACGTGCGTATCACCACGCGCTACGACGAGGATTGGATGCCCAGCGCGCTGTTCGGCTCGATCCACGAAGCCGGGCACGCGATGTACGAGCAGGGCAGCAACCCGGCGTATGAAGGTACGTTCCTGGCAGGCGGCACGTCGTTGGGGGTGCATGAGAGCCAGTCGCGCCTGTGGGAAAACGTAGTCGGGCGCAGCATGGGCTTCTGGGGCGTCTTCTATGGCGATCTGCAAAAGCTGTTCCCGGCACAGTTGGGCAACGTGGAACTCGGACAGTTCTACAAGGCGATCAACGCGGTGACCCGTTCGCTGGTCCGCGTGGAAGCCGACGAAGTAACCTACAACCTGCACATCATGCTGCGCTTTGAACTCGAACAGGCGCTGCTTGAGGGTTCGCTGGCTGTCGCCGATCTGCGCGACGCCTGGAACGCCAAGATGGAAGCGTATCTCGGCGTGACGCCGCCGGATGATGGTAAGCACGGCGTGCTGCAAGACGTGCATTGGTCGTCGGGGCTGCTGGGCTACTTCCCGACGTACTCGCTGGGGAACTTCCTCTCAGCGCAGTATTGGAATAAGGCGCTGCAAGACAACCCGGCGATCCCCGACGATATCGCCAGCGGCAACTTTGACTCGCTGCTCGCGTGGCTCAACGAAAACATCCTGGTGCATGGGCGCAAGTACTTCCCCGCCGAACTGACGCAGCGCGTCTGCGGCGAGCCGATGCAGGTCCAATCGTTCCTGGCCTATCTGAAGGCGAAGTACACGGCGATCTA
>CBEVZO010000216.1:0-6335 GCA_965554365.1 uncultured Anaerolineae bacterium | reverse complement strand
CTGTTATCGCAC
Organism: uncultured Anaerolineae bacterium; assembly: GCA_965554365.1. Lineage (GTDB taxonomy): Bacteria > Chloroflexota > Anaerolineae > Aggregatilineales > Aggregatilineaceae > CAYRNY01. The sequence goes on along the minus strand of CBEVZO010000216.1, from coordinate 6,323 downwards.
GCCGGGTGCAGTCCTACACACTCCCGCTCAAATTTGGAACCCGCGATTTGTGCGCACCACCTTCTGCTGATACCCGTCTACATACTCTTCCAGTTTGTCCTGCAACTCGCGCCATTGCGTGCTGGCAAGCACCTCACGCGCCATTTCCAACTCCTCGACCGCCGCTTCCATCATGATCTGTGGCCCCTCGCCGTAGACAGATAACCACGCCTCCGAAGGGGTCAGGCCCATCCGGTTGAGTCCGGGCACAAACTCACGCATCATGAATTCGGAATATTCTTGATTGCGGCCCGGTCGAATATCCCAACTCAGCAGCAGTTTATACATAGGGAAGCGTGTCCTTTGCTTGGTGCGGGGCGTATACCCCTGGTTCCAGGCACAATTGTCAACCCAGCCTAGTGCTGGAAATCTAAGAGGACCACCTGTGTTTGTTCGGGCAGCGAACTGGACGAAATACGCAGCAGTTCCTCTTGTTCGATGGCGTTCACGCCCATCTCTTTCAAGAAGCGATCCACCGAGTCTAGCTCCAACCCGCGCAGCGCCTCAGTCTGAAAGTGCATCGGGATGACGATGCTTGGTTCTAGCAAGCTCACGACTTCGGCAGCCTGGTTGGAATTCAAGCTGCTGCCCCCGCCCACCGGAACCATCACAATATCGATCTGTCCCAACGCATCGATCATTGACTGCTTGGGCACATGGTCCAGATCGCCGAGGTGTGCGACTTTCAGCGGGCTGTAGTCGAACACGTAAATCACATTGCGACGCGGTTGTTCGATTTGTGGATCGAAGGTCGCCACGCCGATAATAAACACATCGCCGATCTCATATTCACCCGGCCCTTCGATCACATGATGCACGTTTTTCACGGCATCAATGTTGTTATGACCGGGCACGGGATGACTGACGGTGACAATATCCGCTTTTAAGCGCAGCGGCACGTCGTACCCCAGATGATCGCCAAAAGGATCGGTGATAATCGAGGCATGCCCGCGCTCAGAAACACGAAAACAACTGTGTCCGTACCAGATGATGTCCATGATGATTTACCGTTCTGTGTTGAAGCTGCAAATTGGGCGTTGTTGGTATAATGAGAAGTGTCGAGATTATACCCTATGTGCAGGGTCGCGCCAACACTCTCCGCCGTACCGAAACGGCCTCAGAACAAACAAAGTTAACCACATAAGGACACAGAGCGCGCGGAGAAAAGAAAGAATAAAGAGAGGTTCTTCGCTTGGCTTTTGCCTTGCTTCCGCGTTCTTTGCGCCCCCTGCGGTTAAAATTTCCAGCTATACCGCGTAACACCGTATATCAAAACCCAGTGGTCAAATTTCTAAACGAGTTCTTATGTTCTGCACAGCGACAACCTATATGCCAACGCTAAAATTCCAGTGGGTAATCATAGCCAAGCAAAGCGAGGAATCAAATCTATGTACAAGCGGGTACTCACACTCAGCATCGCTATCACGCTGCTGTTCACAGGCGTAGCGATCAACACATGGCGCGCGGATGCGCAGGACGGGGGAACGCCACTTGCCGCGCTGCCTGCCACAGCCCCCTATCAACCGAACGCTGAAGAACTCAACACCGCAGCGCTCTACAACCGCGTGACACAGGCCATCGTCAACGTCGCCGTGGCCACACAAACCGGAGGCGGAACGGGCAGTGGTTTCGTGATCGACGGTCGGGGCCATATCGTGACCAACAACCATGTCGTCGAGGATGCGGCATATATCGAAGTGACATTTGTGGATGGACTGATCCTGCCCGCTTTATTGGTAGGCCGCGATCCCGATGCCGATCTCGCCGTGATCAAGGTGGACCCGTCAGCCGTCGCGTTGCAACCGATCCAGTTCGCCGACTCTGATCAGGTGTTTGTGGGACAAGGAGTGTTCGCCATCGGCAGCCCCTTCGGGCAAGATTTCACGCTGACCAGCGGCATTGTCAGCGGGTTGGATCGCAGCCTGCGCAACGCCGATGCGTTCAGCATCCCCGAACTGATCCAGACCGACACGGCGATCAATCCCGGCAACAGCGGCGGCCCGCTGCTGAATTGGGAAGGGCATGTGGTAGGGGTGAACACCGCGATTCTCAGCGATTCAAATAGCAACTCTGGAGTGGGCTTCGCGATCCCGTCGAACACAGTGCGCCGCATCGTGCCCTATCTAATCAACCAGGGCTATTACGATCATGCGTGGTTGGGGATTGGGATCGGCGACCTGTATCCGGCACAACGTGAGGCAATGGGCCTCAGCGCAACGCAGCGCGGCGTGATCGTGACCGATGTGGTCCAGAACGGGCCTGCGGCGCGCGCGGGGTTGTCCGGTGCAACAGGGATGATCAACACGCCAATGGGCAGCAGGGTTGTCAATGGCGATATCATCACCGCCGTGAATGAGCAGCCCATTGACACGATGAACGACCTGATCGCGTATCTGGAAACGCAAACGCTCCCCGGCGACGTGATCATGCTGACCGTGCTGCGCGCGGGAAACACGCTCCAACTTGCGGTGACATTGCAGCCGCGTCCATAACCCCCCCCCCTTTCTCCATCTTGGATGGGAAAAGGGACAATCAGGCATGCGTTCACTGCACCTTCCCCCCTCTCCATAAGTTCTGTCGAGCGCCAGCGAGATTGAACTGGCTCGGATGGAGAGGGGGGACCAAGGGGGGTGAGGCCGGTTTGCACTCATATCGCGCCATCCAACAGACGCAAAATCAGGGGCGCACCGCAATGGGTGTGCCCCTGAACATTGCCAATCGATCTCGGCAGCTACTACGCAGTAGTCGTCGTTGTGCGCTCGAATACCGCGTGGATCATCAGAAATACAGCGGTCACCGCTAGAAAACCTACCGCCGTCCCAAACAGCTTCAGGAACGACAGGCCCACAATCAGCCCGGTGATAATGTACGGCAGCATCCCGGTGAGTGATGCACTGGCGAGATAGTGGAACATCTGCGCCAACGGCCCGCCCTTGACGGCGAGTTTAGCGTTCGAATCGCGCGCGATCTTGATGCCCAGCACCAGCCCACAGGCTGCACCGATTAGTATGGCGATCAACCATTCGTTCATCGCAAATTCCTCTCGTGTGTAGTGTTTTAGAACAGGGTGTAGATCAGCGGGCCGCCGCCACTAGCCGACCCCAGCACGATCAGCAGCGCGAATGCGATCAGCGCCACAATCATCGGGATCAACCACCACATCTTCGCCGCCCATAGGAACGCGAACAGTTCCCCCAGGATGCCAAGACGCGAGCGCAAGGTGCTCAGCGCGCCAGAACGGTTGGTTGTTTCAGGTTGTGTCTGTTCAGACATGTCGTGTCCTCATTACCATTGCTTTACGGTGTATTGTGCAGTGCTATTGTTTGCCGTCTTTGCCGACCAGGAAATGACCGATCATCAACCAATCAATCCCGCTGTTGCTGAAGGTCCACCAGGCATTGGCCGGTGAGCTAACAATCGGTTCCCCACGCAGGTTGAACGAGGTGTTGATCAGGATCGGGACGCCAGTCGCGTCGCCGAAACGCTTCACCAGTTCATAATAACGCGGGTTGGTTTCCTTGTCGATGGTTTGCAGGCGACCTGTGCCGCCTTCGTGCGTAGTCGCCGGAGCCGCATCCATTTTGTCTTCCTTCACCGGGCTAACCGCCAGCATAAAGCGCGGCAGCAAGGCGTTTTCCACATCGGGATAATCGAAATACTCCGCCGCGCGGTCGGCGGGAATCACCGGGGCGAAGGGGCGGAACGGCTCGCGGAACTTGATTTTGCTGTTGACGATTTCCTTCATCTCAGCGCGACGTGGATCAGCCAGAATGCTGCGGTTGCCCAATGCGCGTGGCCCCCACTCGAACCGGCCCTGGAACAACGAGATCACTTTCTGATTGATGATCTCATCCACCACGCGGTCGATCAGCGCGTCGTCATCCTCATAATATTTGTAGGGGATGCCTTCGCTTTCCAGATACGCGCGAATCTCATCGTCGGTGTAACCCTGCCCATAATACGCATGAGTCATGACCATTTTGCGTGGTTGGCCCAACACCATGTGATAGGCCCACAACGCCGCACCCAATGCGCCACCATCATCACCGGCGGCAGGCTGGATATATACATCATCGAACGGCGTCTGGGTCAGAATTTTGTAGTTCGCCACACTGTTGAGCGCCACACCACCGGCCATCACCAGGTGCTTAGACTGTGTGCGCTTGTGTAGCGCCGTCGCCATGTTGATCAACGCTTCTTCGGTGACAACCTGGATGCTCTTGGCAATGTCGGCGTAATATTGGTTGCGCTCGACACCGGGGGCGTTGGCGCGGCTGGGATCGCTGAGCGCGGTGAAGAATTCTTCCGTATGCACGCGCGGTTCGCCGAACACCTTCACAAAGCGATCATTGTAGCTGTGCTTGGCGGAATAGTGGTAGGAGAAATAATCCATGTTCAGGTCGAAGCTGCCGTCGTCGTACAGATTGATCATCTGCTTGACTTTATCAACCTGCGTCGGATTGCCGTAGGGCGACATGCCCATGACTTTGTATTCGCCGTTGTTGACGCGGAACCCCAGGAACGCGGTAAACGCCGAATAAAGCAGCCCCAACGAGTGTGGGAACCGCTGTTCCCAGAACAGGTCAATGGAGTTTTCGCCCCCGTTGAACCCGCCCTTAGCGTGACCTACGGTGGTCGTGGTCCATTCGCCTACACCGTCCACCGTGATCACGGCGGCGTCTTCAAAGGGCGACGCGAAAAACGCGCTCGCGGCGTGCGACATATGGTGATCGCAGAACAGGATTTGATCCGGGCGCACACCAAGCCGCTGTTGCAGCAGACTCTTGACCCAGAACTTTTCATTCACATACGCGATGACGGCTTCGCGCCAGAAGTCCCACGAACGCGGGAAGGTGCTGAGCGAGGTTTGCAGAATACGCCCCACCTTCACCATCGGTTTTTCGTAGAACACGACATAGTCGAGGTCAGCACCAGTGATGCCGCCCTGTTCCAGGCAAAAGTTAATCGCCTGGGTCGGAAAATCGCTGTCGTGCTTTTTGCGAGTCAGTCGCTCTTCCATTGAGGCCGCGACAATTTCGCCGTCGCGCAGCAGCACAGCGGCGGAGTCGTGATAAAAGCAAGATACGCCTAAGATATCCATATGTTTCTGTGTCTCTCTGTTTGCCAAGATGCGGGCAAGCTGGGTAATGCGCGTGTGGGTAGCTAAGCCGTTGGCGGTGTGCGTTCCGCTAAAGGCTCATCGTGAGTAGCTAACGGCAGCGAGCTTAGAACTGTTGCCGTGCGTCATCAAGCGTGTGGCCGACAGCCTCACGCTCAACCCATTGGGCCTGTGCTGTGCGAATGCGCAGCGGATCACTGAACAACCGAGCGCCCAATGCAAAGGGGACGAAAATGGTGAAGTAAAACAGCACTGCGAACAACCGCCCCTGGAAATCTCCAAAGGCTTCGCCAAGGATTTTCCAGCGTTCCCAGGCTAACTGTATGATGCTCATAAGTGGCTTGTTCCTTAACACGAGCTGAAAATAATCAGCCGAAACAGATCAGCAACATTATACATAGCTGATTCAACCTGTCAATAGCTCAGGGTGCTGCGTCAGCAACCAGTCGGCCAACAGGCGGCCCATGATCCGGTGTCCAGCGGGGTTAAAATGGTTATCCACACGCCCGTAAAGAGCATCGTGACCGTCCGCAATTGCTGCCCGAATGTCCAGCGTAGGATCAAACACCGTCAGGCCGCGTGCCGTTAATTCGCGCGTCAGAATGCGTGCAGGCTGGTCCCAATCCACCTGCTGCGGATCGATATCATAAACGTCCAGATACCAATCGAGGATTGTGTCATCCACCTGCATATCCCCTGGCAGCAGCACAAAGATTACTGGGACGCCATGCTGCGCCGCATTGTCAGCCAGCGCCGAACAAATCTCAGCCGTGATCGTCCAGGCTCGCGCAGTAGCATTTTCCACGCGTAACTCCCAGGGAAAATAATACGGCGATAGGCCCAGCCGTGTGCGTAGCACACGCGCCTGTGTGCGTGCCCAGATAAACAGATGCGACCGGGTTTCCAGCATGTCGTTAACGGGGTACAACCACCGAGATACGACTTCGTCCCGCGTCCAGCGTTGGGGCCAACCAAAGGTATGGCGTTCAATATAATCACGCAGCGGCATGGAGGAAACCCGGTAGCTCACTACGTCATTGGGCATATACAGAAACACCAGCACCAAGTCATATGTGTCGCGTGCAAGTACGCTTTGCGCTTCCAAACGGTAGTGGTTGGGTTCCCACCCGCTGACGCCCGTGTTGGTCACAGACACGTCGCGATC
>CBEVZO010000215.1:0-6352 GCA_965554365.1 uncultured Anaerolineae bacterium | reverse complement strand
TGTGCGTTGCCACACGTTCAAAATACGCCTGCATCGTACTGTGCGCCAGTTCAGGAAGCGCAGCCTCGCCCAGCGCCGCCAGTATGTGCTGCATCCACACATCGCGCGCCGCCTGATCGATCACGAATGACGTATGCCGCATCCGTAAACGCGGATGTCCGCGCTATACGTGCGTGGCCCGCCAAAAAACTGTTCCAGAAACAGGCATAACCGCCGTGCCGCTGGTGCGAGATCATCCTCTGGATACATCAGGCGCAACACCGAGTCTGTCGCCACGCGCCGGTAAAACGCATCGATCAACCGCGCGAAACCCTCCGCGCCAATCTGATCGTAGACAGTCTGCTCTGGGTGTTGTGCTGGTGTCTGCTGTGTCATGTATTGTATCCTGCATTGAGTGTAACAAGAACTGCGGCGCGAGGAAACCCCACCAGTGTACTAGACACGCGGGCACAACGCGCGAACGTCGTGTCACCAGCAGCATACCGCAGGAGCGCGCATTACAACACGCCCCTGCGGTGTAATATCAGATTGCCGGTCCCGCGCCGCTATTGCGCAGCAATATGCATCCGGAACAACTGCGATGCATCGACGTCACCAGCGGATACGATCACATCGCCATCCGCCGTCTGCACAAAGTCTAGCGGGGTGTAGAGCATATCCAGACCGAGATCAGCCGCCGCAAACACGCCGGTGACATTACCCTCTGCATCCAGATGCACAATCTCATACACATCCTCGTCACCTTCATACGACGCTTGTCCCATCAGGTACGTGCCGTCATCCAGCGCAGCGAACGCCGTGACAAACATAAAAAACGTAGCCTGCTGTGCAAACGAGTCGTCGAGCAGCTCACCATCGGGCGCATAGACCCGGATCGCGCTCGCGCCCAGGTCCACCACATAGAGCCGGCCATCCGGCCCCATATCCACCGACCAGATGAATGAATCTGCGTCAGAGATCGAGATATCGTTGACGAACTCGCCCTCCACCGTGTACACATGGATGAACGTGTAGCCCTCCTCATCATTATTGGTGAGGTACAGATTCCCGTCTGGCCCAAGCGCGATGAAGTCCGGCGACAGCATCCCAAACACGTCCTCGCCACCAAACGACAAGAGTATCGTGCCGTCCGGCGCAAGCAGCGCAGCATTGCCATTAAACATATCGGTGACCCAGATGTTGCCGTCAGCAGTCACCGCCGGAGATGAGATGGTAAACATCGTGTCATTCTGAATCGCCGTGACCAGAGCACCATCCACCGAATACACGACCAACCCATTGCCGCCATCCGAGATGACCACCTCATCCGCGCTGAGCAGGTCCATCGCGCCGTCCAGGTTAACAAACGGGTCCGCTACGAGCCACAGCACCTCGGCGGTTTCGGTCGGCACAGGCATATCAGCAGGTACGCCGAATTGCAGCGAGAGCATCATGCCGAACAGCACATCTTCCTCAATCGCGTGCGAATCGCCCACCAGGACCATGCCCAGATAATCACCACTGCCATCGTCCAGCACGAGGACGGCCACATCCATCGCCGCGCCTTCCTTGGCCTCGGTATAGACCATCGTGCGCCCGTCGGGCAGCGGCATCTCTACCGGATCGTCAAATCCAACGTCCAGGTCAGTCGCCAGACTCGCGGCCAACCCAACCACCACCGTCATGCCATCAGCACCCGCGTCCTCCTCGGCCACTTCGAGGACGGCAGCAGGCCCCAGCACCAACATCACAACCTGCCCCTCGTCGGCGGTGTTATTATTCATAACGTTTTCCAGAGCCGCTTCGTCGTTCGCAGCAATGAACATCCCATCGGTCTCAAACGTCACCCAATCAGCAGGGACACTCATGCTAAACGAGCCATCCGCCGCCACTAGGGGACGCATGTCGTCTGGCCCTTGGGCACTGACCGACACTCCCGGCGCAGCCAACATCAGCACCAATGTGAGCGTCAAAACGAGTTGCACGATACGACGATATTGCATGATTTCCTCCCTTGAAAATAAACGTTTGTGTTTGTCAGGATCGCTGTGGAGCATCCCCCGCAGCAATCTAAAGACAAAACACAACCTGCCATATACACTGCATTCCCATTCGCAACCCGCAAGAGTGCGCATTGCAGCACGCGCCTGCGGGTTGTACGTGGTTCAATCAGCTTCAGTCCGCAAGAATACGCATACGGAATAACTGTTTGCCATCAGCGTCACCAGCGAACACGATCACATCACCATCCGTCGTCTGTACGATTTGTCGCGGGATGAAAAGCGTGTCCAACCCAAGATCAGCCGCCGCAAACACGCCGATGATAGTGCCATCCGCGTTAAGATGCACAATCCTGTAACCGTTCGGTCCATCTCTGAGCGACGACTGCCCCATCAAAAACGTGCCGTCATCCAACGCCACAAACGCTGAGGTGAACTCGTCGTATCTTTCCTGCCGTGCAAACAAATCATCGCGTTGCGTGCCATCAAGATCATAGACCCGGATCACACCCAACCCCTCATCGACAATATAAAATCGTCCGTCCGGCCCCATATGCACCGCCCAGATAAACGGCATCGGTCCAGAAATCGGGAACTCGCGCACGAACTCACCTTCGACCGTATACACTTGAATAAACTTGACACGATCCGCATCTTTGTTGGTAAGGTACAGATTCCCGTCGGGGCCAAGCATGAGGAATTTCGGTGACAGCGGCGCAAACATATCTCTGCCACCAAACAACTGCAACAGCATGCCATCCGGGGCCAGCAGCGCCACCAACCGTTGGGTCACATCGGTGACCCAGATGTTGCCATCATCCGTTGGGGCCAGCGCATGGATGCCGATCAGAGCGTCATTCTGAATCGTCGTTCCCAGAGTACCATCCACCGCAGACACCACCAACCCAGCACCAGAACTTGTGATGACTATCTCATCCGCGCTGAGTACTTCCATCGCGCCAACGGCGGTCACTGACGGGTCCTCAATAATCCATACGACCTCGGCAGTCTCATCTGGCGAGGACATATCGGCGGGCGCACCAAATTGTAGCGAGAGGATCATGCCAAACAGTGTTTCCTCATCAATAGCGTGCGAATCCCCCATCAAAATCATACCGAGATAATCACCGCTACCATCATCCAGCACCAGCATAGCCACATCTATGAGGTCACCATGATCGGCCTCAGTGTAGACCATCGTACGACCATCGGGCAGCGACATCTCGACCGGATCGTCAAATTCTACACCCAGTTCAGCAGCCGGATTCGCAGCCAGTCCTACTACGATTGTCATGGCATCAGCACTCGCGTCTGCCTCCGCCACTTCGAGGACGGCAGCAGGCCCCAGCACCAACATCACAACCTGCCCCTCGTCGGCGGTGTTATTATTCATAACGTTTTCCAGAGCCGCTTCGTCGTTCGCAGCAATGAACATCCCATCGGTCTCAAACGCCACCCAATCAGCAGGGACACTCATGCTAAACGAGCCATCCGCCGCCACCAGGGAACGCATGTCGTCTGGCCCTTGGGCCATGACTGGCAACCCTGCCACAACCAACACCAATACCAACATGAGTGACACCATAAGTTGCACGATACGACGATGTTGCACGATTTCCTCCTCAAGGAATGAACGTTTGTGTTTGTCAGGATCGCTATGGAATATCCCCCGCAGCAATCCAAAAACAATGGTCGATCAAGCACGCGCTAGTCACGCGTCACGCTCGCCCAACGGCAGCACGATACGGAAAGTGCTACCCTCGCCTAACACCGTGTCCACCTCGATGCGGCCCTCGTGTGTATCGACAATCTTTTGCGCAATCGTCAGCCCTAACCCGGCCCCGCCGCGTACCGTGCCACGCGCTTTGTCAGCTCGGTAAAATTGCTTGAAAATGTGCGGCAGATCGTCCGTGCCAATCCCAAACCCGCTATCAGTCACGTCGATATACACCCCCACCTCATGCGCGCCAGTACGCACCGTGATGCGTCCGCCATCCGCCGTATAATGCAGCGCATTCACGAGCAGATTAGACACCGCGCGCCGAAAATGCGTCTGATCGACCGTCACCGGTGGCAAGTCAGCCATGCCCACAAAACGCAACGTGTGCTGTTTGTCTCTGGCAAGCGACCGGTACTGATCCACTACACTGCGCACCAGGGCGTTCAGGTCCACACACTGCAACTCAAACTCAATCGTCGCATCCAGCCGCGACATGCTCAACATATCGTCCAGCAGCTTCTCCAAGCGCGCCGCCTGCCGGTCGATCTCGCCCACATACCGCGCGGTATCGCCGGCCAGATCGACCTTATCTAGCAAATACAAATTTGCTTTGATTGTGGTCAACGGCGTGCGCAGATCGTGCGAGGCATCGCCAATAAACCGCAGCAGAATATTTGCGCGTTCACGTTCCACTGCAAATTCCAACTGTTTCTGCTCCGTCCACTTACGCTCGGTGATGTCGGTCACAAACTCGACCATGCCTTCGACCTGCCCCTGCGCATCATGCACCGGATACCCGCGTACAGACCAGATACGACCATCGGGCGTGATTATCTCCGCTTCATGCGGTTGACCAGTATCCCGCGCGAGTATCACTGGACACCCTTCGCAGGGATCGCCGCGCTGTCCCCAGATTTCATAGCACTGCTTCCCGACAAGACTCTCGCTAGGCAACCCTACAGATATCCCGGCGGCCTGATTGGCCCAAATCACACACATATCGCGGTCCTGGTAAGTCACCAGGTCCGACATGCTGTTGAGTACCACTGTCTTCTCTTGTTCGGCTTTGCGCAGTGCTTCCTCAGTGTGCTTCTGGGCAGTGAGATCAACGAATGACACAATAAGCTGGTCGCCGATGAGCGCTGTATGGAATTGGATATGGCGCACCGTCCCGTCTTTGCAGGTAACTACTGATTCACGCGGCTCCATTGCCGTCTGGTCTTCCAGCGCCGCCGCAGTGCGGTTGATCCATTTGCGCCGCTGCTCCTCCCGGTAAGTCTCATCAGGATACGCTAACGGCCACCAGCGATCAACATCCGGCATGTCCGAGTTGGTGTAGCCAAACAACGCGGTGAACTGCTGATTCATGAACAGCATCTGACCTTCTGCTCCGGAGGCCACCACCATCGCCACCGGCAGATGCTCGATCAACTGCAAGAGCCGTTGTTCGCTCTCCTGCAACGCCTTCTCTGTCTGTTTCTGTTCGGTCAAATCAATGAGCGTCATGATGATCTGGTCACCCAGCGGGGCCGCATGGAACTGTACACAACGTTCTGTGCCATCCTTGCACGTCACTCGCGCTTCCAGCAACTCCATCACGCCCTGACGTGCAGCCGCGTCTGCCATCCGCCGCAGCCATTCGGCCTTCAATTCTTCGCGGTAAGTCTCATCAGGATACACACGTTCCCACCATATAGCGGCATCCGCTATTTCAGCCAACGTATAGCCCAACAATTCAACACTTTTCTTGTTGAGGAGCAGCATCTTTTGCTCCTCAACCAAAATCACACCCATTGCCACCGGGGAATGTTCGATCAATCGCAGCAGATTTTGCTCGCTCGCTTGTAGCGCCGCTTCGACCTGCTTGCGCTCCGCGATCTCGCGCTGCAAGGCCTGATTCGTGACCTCTAATTCAGCAACGTGATCTTCCAAACGGCGCACCACTGCCGCGCTGTACTGCTGAAGATACTCCTCCTGATCATCAATTGCTGGCGCGTCCGAAGGTACTGACTCATGCTGGCATTGATCCAGCACTTCACATAGCGCCGCCGCCAACCCCGCCATCTTGATCGGACGCACAATAAAACGCGCCGCGCCCAGCCGCAGCCCAAATTCGCGGTCTTCCTCGTCAGAATACGCTGCTGTCAGAAACACAAAAGGAATATCAGCCCACGCAGAGTCTTGCTTCAAGGTGCGGCAAAGCGTGAAACCGTCCATTTCCGGCATCAGGATATCAGAAAGAATCAAATCTGGGCGCTGTTGGCGGATGATCGCCAATGCTTCCACGCCATTCAACGCCGTCTGCACTGCATAGCCCAACGCTTGCAGCACGTCCTGTAACGCGTGCAACTGCTGCGGATTGTCGTCAACCAATAAAATCGTCGCCATACACCTGTACCCTTCTCCAACACGATCCTGGAGAACATCCCCTGCTCAGCACACACCCAGCGGAGCCAACTAATCACCCCCGATTCAGCGACACACTGTTTCGGACCACGCGCCACCAATCGCACATTTGTGCGATTCTCTAGAGCTTCGCGCAGCCTACGCTATTTTCGCACAGAAAGGGGATTCGGGGCGAGTCAGCAAAAAAAGGCGGAGCCTGCACGACTCCGCCCGTATTTTGCTGAGTGGCTGATAGCTGACCACTGAT
>CBEVZO010000214.1:0-6357 GCA_965554365.1 uncultured Anaerolineae bacterium | reverse complement strand
ATACCATCGTCATCTTCACCGATGTGCGACTCGTGCAGCAGTGTTCGTACTGCGCAACATACCCCCTTGTCACCGTCAACGCGCTAGAAAGCGCTGTCGAGCGCCTGTATGGTCCCTATGCCGACGCGCAAATTCGCCCGGAGCAAGTCATCAGTTTCTCATTCAACCAACTTCAGAACTATCTCACGGGCGATGTCGCTGAGGAAGCAGGCACCGGCCAACTCAAAACTAATCAGCGCATCGGCGAAGCCCTGCGCGAGGTGGACTGGATCGTGTTTGTCATGCTCGACGTGGACCCCGATATCCCCGCCTCTCAGATCGTGCGTCAACTGCTCGAAGGCGCATCAACGATAGTCGAACGCGCAGAAGTCGCCGTGATCGCGCTGGGCGCACCGACCTACCTCTCCTCGACCGAAGTCAGCAAATTCTCCGCCTACTTCGGCCTGTACAGCCACACCCAGCCCTTCATCGACGCCGCCGCCCGCGCGCTGTTTCAAGACAGCAGCTTCGCCGGAACCCCGCCTATCAGTGTGCCCGCCGTTGGCTATGATATCCTGGTGCGCACATTGCCGGACCCCACACAGATTCTCAAGATCGAACTGGCCGCGATCAACGGGCACACGCCCCTGAATCCCGTCGCCACCACCGACATCCTGCCCGTGCAGACAGGCGACCGCCTGGACTTGCGCACGTATCCTATTCTCGACCGCAATGGGCATATCGTGCCGGACAATACGCCAGTCGAATTCACGATCACATTCATCACCGACAATCTGCAAACGCGCCACCCCGCCGTGACCGTTTCCGGCATGGCCCACACCAGCTTTACCCCCACACGCCCAGGCCGCATCCAGATCACGCTCAGCACCGAAGATGCCACCACCTCCACCACGTTCCAGATCAACGTACTGGAAACCGGTGACGCAACCCTCAGCGCCAGCACACCCGCCGCCGGCCAAGTCGGAGTCGCCGCCACAGCGCCCGCCGCGCCCCCGGATGACGACGATCTCACCGGCCCTATCGCCGCCCATACCACCCCCCTACCCCAAGCCGACGACGCGGAGATCACGTCACCCGATCCCCCCACGCCGGACGCCACAGCAACACAGTCCGACGACGACACCACACACCGTTTGGACGCGGTTGATTTCGTGCTGTCGCTCTTTGCGTTGGCACTGATGAGTATTGTGGGGTTCACACAGGGGCACACCATAACGCGCACCTCAGCCGGAGGAATCCGCGTTGTGTTGGGCAGCGTGGTCGCAGGGTTGGCAGGCTATATCTACTACGGAGTTAACGGACCGGGCATGGCGGCGCTATATGCGCAATTGGACAACCTCGCACCGATGGTGGTCACGGCATTCGCGGGTGTGATTGGCTCACTTGTCACATGGTGGATGCTGCACCGCGAAACGCACGACGCCCGCTGATCGTCTATAACGCCGGGGAAAACAGCGTCACGATCAACGCCAGCACCAACAGTACGCCCGCCAACAAGGCCAACGCCAGATTCCCCTGCGCCAGTGTGTTTTCAGGCGGACGGCGCAGCGCGCTCAGATCGGCACGGCGCAGCGTCGCGGTGAAGGGCTGCGGCGGCAGTTCTCCCGTGCCAAACAGCGCGTCGGTCAATGCCTCCACGTTGTGCGGACGGTCATCCGGGTGCATCGACATCGCCCATAACACGGTCCGCGAGGTGCGTTCACTGAGGTTGGGATGTACCTCACGCGGGTCACGCAAGGAGAGCGGATTGAGGAATCGCTGCTTCGCTTCAACCGGTGGCGCACACGTCACGAGATGGTACAGCGTCGCACCGAGCGCATACAGGTCTGTGCGCGCGTCCGTGTGCCCCATATCGCCCCCATACTGCTCCAACGGCGTGTACAGCGCCGTGCCGCGCCCCTGCACCACCGTAATCGTGCGCTGATCGTCGGTGGACATCACCTGCACCAGCCCAAAATCGACCAGTTTGATCAACCCATCCGGCGTCAGTTTAATGTTGGCGGGCTTGATGTCGCGGTGCAGCACGGGCGGGTCTTGTGTGTGGAGATAATGCAGCGCATCGGTGAGCTGCCGCGCCCATTCCAACACCACCGCTTCGGGGATGAGTTCATCCCGCCGCAGCGCGCGCTCAATCGCCTGCCGCAAATCGTAGCCCGGCACAAAATCCATCACCAGGAAATCACGGTCGCCATCGGAGAAAAAATCGGAGACTTTCGGCAGATTAGGGTGATCCAGCCGCGCCAACGTACTCGCCTCGCGCTGAAACTGGCGGCGGTCCTGCCGCCGTTCCTCATCCGAGTCATTCGGATCGGTGCGGATGTCCTTGATCGCGGTGAAGCGCCCCTCCAACCGCCGGTCAGCGCCCTTGTAAATGCAGCCCATGCCGCCCTGTCCGATCACCTCCACGATCTCGTAACGCTCGCGCAGCACATCGCCGGGCTTGAGGTAAGGCATAACTATCGCTATACTCCTGGTAGGTGTATTCTTTACTGGATCACATTTACTACTCGTCTACTACTTGTCGCCGCCCGCGCACACCAGACACGATAGCCCGGCGCACACCAAATGTCAAGGATTGGCCTATGTCTGAAACAGCAGATAAACCTGTACTGATCATCCACGAGGGTGAAAAAGCCGGTCAACGTTGGACGATCCACGAAGACGCGTTAGTGATCGGGCGCGGTGGCGAATGTGATCTCGTATTGCCCGAACGCCAGGTGTCGCGCGAGCATATCCGCGTGTACCGGTCCGCCGACACATACTACATGGAAGACCTCGACAGCAAAAACGGGACCTGGGTCAACGGCAAACAAGTTCAGGCGGCGACTGTGCCCCTGCAAGACGGCGACGAAATTCAGATCGCGCTGGTCGTCAAGATCACATTTGTCGGCTCCGAGGCCACCGCCCCGCTACTCGTCGATGAACTGACGCACGGGCGCGGACGCTTGCAGATCAACCAGGATTCGCGCCGCATCTTCATCGACAATCAGGAGGTCGATCCACCGCTCAGCCTGCCGCAATACCGCCTGCTCGAAATGCTCTATGACGGGGCGGGCGCGGTCTGCACGCGCGACGAGGTGGTCGAGGCCGTGTGGCCCGATGCCGTTGGCGAGGGCGTCAGCGAACAGGCCATCGACGCGCTGGTGCGCCGCCTGCGCGACCGTATCGGCGAAGTGGACCCCGACCACCAATACATTGTGACGGTGCGCGGGCACGGCTTCCGCCTGGACAATCCCGAAATTTCCGGTTAAAAGCGACCTCACCCCCTACGTGATCGGAGATCACGCGCCCCCGCTCCATCCGAGACGTTTTGTTTCGCTGGCGCTCAACGAAAACTTTGGAGAGGGGGAGTCAGGTCGTGGGTTAAGTCCCTCCCTGCCTGCGGGGAGGGATTTAGGGAGGGGCAAACGATCTTACACTCCCCCAAAAAGGAATTTCCTATAGACTCAGAGGCCGTTTGAGAAGTCTTTTAACCCCCATCCCCAAACCCTTCCCCCGCAAGCAGGGAAAGGGAGAAAACCGGGTTTTTGAAGTCCCTCCCTGCCTGCGGGGAGGGATTTAGGGTGGGGTTGATTACCTTTTCAAATGGCCTCTCAAGTTGAGCGTCGACCTCTGCGGTACGCAAAAACTCCGGGGCGCGCCGCTGTGGGCTTCCCGGAGTTTGTGTGATCATGTAAGGCTGCGCACATGACTACACGCAACGCCTAGGTTGAAAATGTGGCGACTCGCCTGCGGCGAGATACGAGGGGAGAATCGCACTGCGTACCACTCCCCATACCCTGCCAGAGTCCAGAATCCAGAAAATCAGAAAACAGAGCTATGCTTCAACGTCAGCTACGCTGACGCCTCAGCGAGAGCGGGCGCACCGGAAACCGAGGAAGAGGCTCCAGTAGAGCGGATACCCGAGATTGCGAAACGCCGCGCGGAAGCCGACTGTATACGAATTGAACCACGACCCGCCCCGCAACCCGCGATAATCGCCCGTTTCCGGCCCCTGCGGACTGACCACACCATCCAGCAACGTGCCATAATAATCCTCACCGTACCAATCCGTCACCCATTCCCACACATTACCGCTCATGTCCAGCGCACCCACCCATGACACTCCCTCTGGAATAGTGCCTACCGGTGCTGTTCCTTCATCACCACCGCGATAACCAATCACCAAACGTTGATCCCATTCATCACCCCAGGGATACATCCACGATTCCGGCCCCCGTGCCGCATACTCCCACTCTGCTTCTGTTGGCAACCGTGCGTCCCGACTCTCGCAAAAAGCACTGGCTTCAGTCCATGTGATCTGCTCGCGCGGGCGATCATCCCCTGAAAAATACGAAGCGCTCGCCGCCACGCCGTCAAATGCCGCAAACTGCCCATTCGTGACTTCGTAGCGGTCAATCCAAAATGGCTCCTCGAAACACACGCGATGTGCAGGACCTTCATCCTCGTACCAGCTTTGTTGGCACTCGTCACCTCCCATATCCGCTTCGCACTGTTCAAATGCCGCCGCTTGTTGAGCCGCTGTGCTACCCATCTCGAAACACCCCGCCGGAACCAGCACCATCGCCACGCCGTCGAACTCCTGCACGACCGGTTCCCAGTCGTCGTTGTCGCCAGAGAAGTTCTGCGCAAGATCGAGCGGGCCAGGTGTCGCGGTCGGCAGCGATGTGTTGGTAGGCACGGGGGTGTGAGTTGCTGTCGGTGTAGGCGTAAAGGTATGCGTTGGTGTATTCGTCAGCGTGGGTGTGTGTGTCAGTGTGGGCGCGGGCGTGTTCGTGGGGAGTACAGGACTCGTCGCAGCCGGTTCCCCCGTCGCGGTACTCGCCGCCGCCAATTGTGTTTCAGTTGTAGGTTGCGCCTGGTCACCATCGCCGTTGTCGCCGCCGCCAAAGACCTCGCTCAGCACCAGGATCACCGCCACGACTGCGACCACCAGCACCGTCGCCCCAATGACCCAATACGAGCGCGGGCGCGGCTCCCTGGCTTCAGCACGCACATCACGCGGCGCGTGCATCAACGTTTGCTCAACGACAGACAGTTGCAGCGTCGGCGTATCAACATCCGGCGCATCTGCTGGGCGCGAAACAAGCTCCTCGTCAGACGGTTTAGGCGTGCGGGGCTGCCACTTCGGACGGCGACGTTTCGCTAATCCCGCCTGTCGTTCCAGCGCGCCACCCAACCGCGCCACTGCCGCCCCATCATCGACGCCGTGCTGCATATCCACGTAATGAATATCGCCCAACGCCCCGGTGAGCTTAGTGCGATCCCGCGCCTGAATGGTGATGATACATTTTTGCAGCCGCCGGGCTTCTTCAAATTCCGCCTGACAGTATTTCGACTGCACCGCTTCGTTGGACAGCACATAGATGAAGATGTCCGACGCGGCGACGGCGTTCATAATCGCATCCCACCATATATCACCGCCCAGCAAGCCATGCGGCGCTTGATCGTACCAGAAATCCCAGTCCGGGCGCATGTAGCATAGATGCGAATACAAATCCTCTACGAAGTCAATATCAACACGACTATACGAGATGAAAACACGCGCCATAAGGATGCTCACAGTGGGATGCAGGGTAGCTCAGTCACCGTAGTATATGCCAGCCGCCGCTAACCCTCAAGTTTTCGCGCCGTTTAGAGCGCCACACACGCAAAAAACTCCGGGGCGCGCCGATATTACTGTCGGCTTCCCGGAGTTATGTAATCTGTGTTGATCGTGTATTGCGCCTCAACACTCAGAAATCGCGCGCGCAGCGGAACCCGTAGCTGTTACCCCCGTAATTAGCGTCTACGACACCACGAAAGACCGCAGAAAACACACGTGTCATACTCCACGCACCGCCGCGCACTACACGATAAGTTCCCGTCTCCGGCCCCTGCGGGTTCACCGCACCATCCGGCAGCGTGCCATAATATTCTACGTCGTGCCAATCCGCCACCCACTCCCACACATTGCCGATCATATCCAGCGCCCCCACCCACGACGCGCCACCCGCAATATGACCTACGGACGATGTCCCCTGATCAATATCGCGAAAACTGACCACCAGGCGTTGTTCCCACACGTTGCCCCAGGGATATAACAACCCCGCCGGACCTCGCGCCGCATACTCCCACTCCGCCTCAGTCGGCAGCCGCGCACTCCGGCTCTCGCAGAAAGCGCTGGCCTCTTGCCATGTAATCCGCTCGCGCGGGCGCTCATCGCCTGAATGATACGAAGCATTCGCCGCACCACCACCAAACGCCGCAAACTGCCTGTTCGTCACTTCATAACGGTCGATCCAGAACGGCTCTTCAAAACACACCCGATGCACCGGGCCATACGCTGTGCTGCCCATCGCAAAACATCCCACCGGG
>CBEVZO010000213.1:0-6388 GCA_965554365.1 uncultured Anaerolineae bacterium | reverse complement strand
GGGGAGGTTGGGAGGGGGTCACTGGAGAGAAAGGAACCGGGGGGGGGCAAAAGGCAATTGTGAACATAGCCTAACATCCGCCCCAAAATCCAAATGCACCCCAGATAAAAAACAACCGCAATCCAACGTGCGCGCGCATGGGGGCATCTCCGCGGCCCGTTTTGCGCTATAATGCTCAGCGTAAGCATGATGATTTGATCCGGCGGCGCGAGGCATTTCCGCCATGAATGTGATTCCTATGACACGACGAGTTTCCACACTCCTGATATTGGTAACGCTGCTGGTTCCCGTACTGAGCGCGTGCGGCGGCGGGATTCAGAGCAACGATCCTGTGTTCGTTGTTGCGACACCGCAGCCCCCCGACGCGGATTTCGTGAGCTACCGGCATTCGTCGGGCGTGTTTACGCTGCGCATCCCTGCCGACTGGATCGCGGGCGAACTGCCTGATCCCGGTGGCGTGCGTGTGCAGTTCACCGCGCTCGAAGGCAACGACGCCGTTACGCGTTTGAGCGTCTACATTGTCAATACGGGCGATCCGATGACGCCAGAGGGTTTCGCGGGGGCCGTGGCCGCGTACCAGCCGCCGGACGATCTCGCGGCGTATGGTTGGGACGAGGTAGACCGGGCGGTGATGCGCGACACGAGTCACCGCATTACGGGGATTCGCCTGTACCCGATGTTGGGGCCGCGCCAGTTGAATATTTTCTTGCAGGGCAATGGGGCGTTTTTCAGCGCGCTCGAAGTGGATGTCACGGACGCGGAACCCGCCACGCTCGAAACGCTGACGGCGGTGGTCAACACGTTCGCGATCAACACAAATGCGGAGGTCAATGTCGGCTCGGTGCAGCAAGCGGCAGCGGGCGTCACGTCCTACACGGGCGTGATTGGCTTCAATGGCTATTACACCTGGACCGATGGTGAGGGCGTGTTCCACATCACGGGCGAGGCAGTGAACACGACGCCCTACCCGGTGGAAGCGGTGCGGCTCTCCGGCGTGCTGTTTGATGCGCAGGGGCGGCGGCTCGCGGAACAGTCGGACATCCTCTCGGTGGACGTGCTGAATTCGGGGCAGGGCGCGCCGTTCGATCTGCGTTTTGAGGGTGGCAAGCCGGTGTCGTCGGTGCGTTTTGAACTCAACGTGGCGGCGCGCGAAGCGGATTATGCGCTGCGCACGTATTACGGGCCGGAGAATTTCGAGACAGCCAACGTCGAGGCGATCTACAACGCACAGGATAACCTTGTGGTGCGCGGCGATCTGGCGAACGTGGGGCTGGGCATCGCGGAGTCGGTGAAGGTAGTCGTGGCGTTGTGGGATGACCAGGGGCGTGTGGTCGGTGCGGAGACGATCTTCGTCAACAAGCCGCAACTGGTCCCGCAGGAGGCCATCGCGTTTGAAGTGCCGTTTTATCAGGTCGGCGGTGCGGCGATCACGTACACGCTGACGGTGCTGGGGCAGCGGGGCAGTGCCGAGCCAGGGTAAAGACAAAATATTAGTTGAGGAGCTTTGAAATGGCTAAAACACGGCTTGTTCTAGTTATGAGCGGTGTGTTTCTTCTTGCACTGCTATTGGTTCTGAGCGAAGATGGTAGTGCAAACGGAGGTGTCAGCAATGCGCTGGCACAAGAAGCCGCATTGTCATATACGACTTCCGTAACCCAACCTGCCGCCACGATTAATCTTGGTGACATCAAAACGCGCATCGAACGCCAAGCAAGTTACCGGACCACGATCACCGTAGGAAACATGGAACCGTTAGAAGCTACCATCTTCCGCGAGCCGCGTGGCATATACGTCACAGCAGGGCCGTTAACTGAGGTGTGGTACTTGCAAGTTGGCGCACGCGCATGGCTGGGCTTTTTCAAAGACACGACAGAGACCTGTTGGGTATCCACGACAGTATTGGAACAGGAGCAATTGCACGCTGCTCTGCGCACCTGTGAAGATCAGGGATATTTCGCACTCAACACTGACGAGGGTGCAATAGCGCAGATGCAAGAGATGTATATGGTTGGTATTGCATTGATCCACGTTGTGTATATTCCTATAATCACGGACATTTTTGAGCCAGAAGTACAAGCCATGTTGAGCCAGCCGGATCAAATGATTGATGGTATCGTATGCCATGTCTATAGTTGGGAACAAGGTGATACGGCAGGCTCAGTCTGTGTAACACCCGAGGGGCTGCCACTATACGCTGTATACGGGACGGCAGAGCTGCACTTCAGTCACTATAACGATCCAGCGAATGTGGTGACGATGCCACTGCTCGATTTCCCCGATCTCCTGCATCGTGACGCTGCACGAATGGCGCTCAATGGATTGTCGAGTTTTCAATGGACAGCGTCAATACAGTTAGAAGTAACAGAAGAAGTGACTGTACAGGGTCAAGAGGATGAAGACCCGGTGGTATTTGAGGAAGACGTGTTGATTGTGTATCACGGCACGTATATGCAGCGTCCTCAAGTGTGGGCGGTTGAGGTTTGGCGTAATGAAGAAAAAGTGTTTGACGCCATGCAATTGGGAGATCAATGGTGGTCTGGTTTGAATGACCATTGGTTTCCGCTGCTGCCTGATGATCCGGATGATGCGGATACGATCAACATATCGGGGCCTTTTGGCATGTGGCGTATAGCGCTGTGGGATACCATGTATACTCAGGTCGCAGGCGCGGAACACATGGTTAACGGTGTGCGCTGCAATGAGTATTCGCGCACGGCGGAAAACGTGGATGCAGAAGGTGTATCCCGTTCCCAGACAGTGCGGCTGTTCATCAGTGTAGATGACGGTTTGCCGCTATATCTCGAACGTGTCGATCACGAACCTTCATTTACACGCACTATAACCTGGGGAATAAGCAATATCAATGCTGCGAGCAATGTAATCCAGATACCAGAGGAGTTAGGTTATCCAGCCGCTTCGGTTTCTGGAGGATGAGTTGAGGGACAGCATGACAGGTTTTCGGAAATTGGCACGACAGATTGGCGCGGTCGAGGCGGCGGTGCTGATCGTGTCTGGGATTGCGTTGGCGTTGGTATTCGCAGGTCGCCTTGATCCGGTGGCGCTGATCATCTTGCTGATCTGGGGCTTTATCGTCTATTCGGCTTACGGCATGGTGCAACAGGCGCAGCGTTTTCGTCCGGTGGAGCCGCCTAACACCTGGCTCGTCACGTTGATCGCCAACATCGCGCTGACCGCCATCGGGCTGGGCGCGTTTGGCTGGTTTTTGCTCGGCGGCGGGATGATGACGTGGGTTCCGTTCCTGATCTTCATCGCCGGGACGGTCGGGCTGCGGCAGTGGCGGCAGGGCGTGGTGTCGCGGGTGTATGCGTGGCGCACGCCAGCGTTGACCTTGCTGCGAAAAGGTGAGTATAAGAAGCTCACACGCGAGTTGGAAGCCGATGAGGGTCTGCACGCGAATCCTGACAAGCTCGCCATGTTGGCGCTGGCGTATATCGAACTGAACAAGTGGCAGAAGGCCGAAGCCTTATTGATCGAGGCGCGCGGGTTGGCTCCCGATTTCGCGTCAGTGAACGGGGCGCTAGGATCGCTGCGGCGGCATCAGGGGCGTTACGGCGACGCCGTGAGCGTGATCCGTAAGGTGTTGGCGTTTGAGGACAGCGTGAGTTCGCGCTACTACCTGGGGCTGTGCCAGTATCTCGATGGGGATCACAAGGGGGCGGCGACCACCCTGCGCGCGGTCATGGATGATCCGACGTTGTTGCGGCAGGGACAGGTGTTTAGCGCGTATATCCTGGGGCAGATCGCGGCGCAGGCGGGCGACGAGGATGCAGCACGCGCCTGGTATGCGCGCATGGCGGAATATGCACCGCAGGTGATCCCCGTGTTGGAGCAAGAGTCCCGGCGGCACAAGCAGACCAACTACGGCGACGCGCTGCGACATCATGTGCGCGCGATGCAGAAGATTATCGCGCAGCGTCCGATGGCGGAGGGCGCGACAGCGGAGGCTACGGGGGGTGATGCTGAGGGTGGGCGCTAGTCGCCAGTCGCACGAGTTACGCTATTTCCGCGCGCGTGCCTGTGATCGCAGAGGCACGCGCGTTGTGATTCGGCTGTGTGTGTGAGCCGCTGATTAGATATACGTGCAATTCTGTCGTATAGCTGATAAGATTAAACTGAAGGATACGGGTAGTATAAAGTAGGGGTATTATGTCGGGAGAACTGCCACAAGAGCCGCCCATCGAACATGAGCCGCCAGAATCAGAAGTGCTGGATCATGATACGGCTGATACGGTTGATCTTGAGAACAAGCACACGTCCGCCGATCAGCCGGTTACGAAACAAGTGGATCGGCCCACCACAGAACCGAAACGACGGTGGGGGTCACTGCTCTCCAGCGCCCGCGCGCACCTGCTGCTGCATGTACAGGGCGCGGGTAAGCCGCTGCGCGTGGAAGTGTGCGAGCGCGTGGTGGTTGGGCGTGCGCACGCCCCGACCGAATGCATACCGGATATCGACCTCGAACCGTATGGCGCACACCGTAAGGGTGTTTCGCGGCAGCATATCGCGATCACGTTTTGCGATCACATGCTGCAAGTGGAAGACCTGCGCAGCGCCAACGGCACGCTGCTCAACGGCTGGGTGCTGATGCCAAACGAGCCGCGTGTACTGCGCGATGGCGATCAATTGATGCTGGCGCGGTTGTCGGTGGTCGTGACCGTGATCGCGGAGTGAGCGCCTGGCGATCCGCCATCAGCCATTAAGCTCAGTGCGCGCGCAGGGCGGTTGCTCTGCCGCGCTCAGAGCGGACTGCGATCAACAATGGGCGCAGTAGAACAGCGCCCCTACGAGAAATTAACCCCGCATCTCAATTATATTGCGACCTGTCCGCCCCTGGACCCCGTCAACGGGGGAGGTTGGGAGAGGGGCACTGGAGGGAAAGGAACTGAGGGGCAAAAGGCAACTGGGAACATAGCCTAACACCCGCCCCAGATTTGGAATGTGCCTGTCTCAAGGGCGCATTGGCAAGTCTACGCGAGTCGGCGTAAGATTGGCACATGACCAAACACGCGAATTCTACGCCCGCCCCTTCCCTCCCGACACGCCTTTCGCGCGTGGTCGCACGGCTGCTGCAATCACCGTTGCTAGAAGGGCTGCGGGGGCGCACACAGCCAACGGCTCCGCGTGTTGAAGCGCGCGCACTGTCGTCGCCGCCGCGTCCCCGCCATCCGCCTCCGGCGCTGTCGTGGGCCGAACTCACCGTACGCTACCCGATTCTGCACACCGATGATGAACTTCCGCTGCTCGACCTGTTTAATTTGCTGTTGGTACGCGAAGGGTTGACAGTGCTGCGCACGACGTTGGGCCACCAGGCGCTAGACATCTGCCAGCATGTGCCCGTATCGCTGGTGATTACGGATATCAGTAAACCCGATCTCTCCGGCGTGCAGTTGCTCCAACGGTTACAGGCCGATCCTGCCACCGCGCATATCCCGGTCATGTTTTTGACCGCGCACCCGACGGTGGATGCCTGTGCGGTGTACGATAAGGGCGCAGTCGCTTTCTACACCAAACCGCTTAGCCCGCTAGACTTCATTCGCGTGGTTTATGAGACATTGAATGCGTATGGCAGTTGGCATACACCGCCCCACATCGATCCCGCGACCAGCCAACGCTTGATTACGCAGTATCGCGCGGGATGACCGGCACAGCGCCAAAGACCGCCTACGATGACCGACACCCACGATACCCCTCCTGCTGCTGATCCGGCTCCGGCCCTGCAATCTCCATCCTGGCTGGCGCGCACAGTCGCGTGGCTAGGGCGATCAGCGGGCCGTGTGCTGCGGTCGCCGCTGGTCGAAAAACTGCCAGTGCGTGCCGTGCGCCAACGCGAGCTGCCGCGTCTGACGGCGCGGTGTCCGGTGCTGGTGCTGGAGAATGGCAACGAATCACTGACGTTGTTTCTGGCGGCGCTCAGAGGGGTGGGGCTGACGGCGTTGGGCGTACAGCGCGCAGAATTGGCGCTGCACATATGCCGTACACTGCCGATTGCGTTGCTGATGAGTGACTTTATGCGGCGTGACACTAACGGGTTGGTGCTGCGCCGGGAGATGTTGGCCGATCCTGAGTTGCGCCGCATCCCCTTTGTGCTGACCGCGTATAACATTCCCCCGGAGCTTGAGGAACGAACACAGTCGTATGGGGTGCTGGCGCTGCTCACATTTCCGATCAGCCGAGAAGATGTCGAACGCACGGTGCAGGACGCGCTTGTGCAGCACGGCAATTGGCGCACACCGCGTGGTTTCCAACGCGATCTGTATGATATGCTGCGTACCCTGGATCAGGACGCGTTCTCGGTGGGGCAGGATACGGTGCGCGTTATGCGGCCTCGCCGCTGAGCATTCAGGCGCGGCAGCGCAGCGCCCCTACG
>CBEVZO010000212.1:0-6411 GCA_965554365.1 uncultured Anaerolineae bacterium | reverse complement strand
GTGTTGTGGCGTATGCTGGAACGGCTGCTCATGACGCACGCGCCTTCGGGGGGCGCGAATCTGTTGGGCGGCATCGGCGACGATTTTATGATGCTGGCGGAGGAGTTAGGCTTGCGCAAACGCGCGATCCCGCATCTTGGCTCGACCGGGAACGCGGCGCTCTGGCTCGGCGCGGAGAAAAAGCAGCCCGACGTGGTCGTCGTGGCGCACATCGACCGGCCTTCATTCCGTGTGCGTTCAGTGGACGATGGCACGCTGTTCCCGATCTGCGCGAACCGTTTTCCGACCGGCGAGTATAGCGTGCCCGCCAAAGCCGTGCATTTTGAGCGCGGACGGCTGCGCGTCGGCGCGGAAGGGCTGCTCGTCTCGCGCAAAGACCAGGATCGCGGTGCGCAAGTGCGCTTCGAGACGCGGCGTGGCACGCTGCGTTGGCACGACACGGTGCTGATGTCTGTGCATCCCGCACTGGATGGCGACACTGTGACCGGAACTGGCCTCGACAACTGCCTGGGCGTGCTGACGGCGCTGCTGACGGCGGCGGTGTTGCACAGCGCGGAAAGTGTGTTGCTGGAGCGCAAACGGCGTTGCCTGTTCGTCTTCACGGATCAGGAGGAAGGGCCGCCCGACGGTTTCTTCGGGCACGGCGCGGCACGGTTGACACACGCTGTTCCGCCGCCCACCTATGGCTGCATCGTGGTAGACGCGCAAAACGCTGGCACGGCCCTACAACCGCAGTTGGGCCAGGGCGTGAGTCATGGCGCGGCGTCCAACTGGGGGCGCGGGTCTGTCGTGCCGCCCAACTATCACGCGCTGGCGGTCGATCTGGCAGAAGCGCTCAATGTGCAGCGTCCGAACACGGTGCAGCACAACACGGGTTATCTCTCGCGCAGCGATGACATGATCCTGGGGCGCTGGGCTCCGATCCTCGCGCTGACCGGGCCGCCGATGACCGATCCGCACACGGGTTATGAGATGGCGACCTTGAGCGACGTGCAGGCGGGGGTGTGGTGGCTGACGCATTTCCTCGCGGCGACGCTCAACCTCGTGCCGGAACTCGCGCCGACGTACGCGTTGGGGAAGTAGTGTGGTTATCATGGATCGCCGGGGCCACATGACCCCGGCTATATACAAGTCGGACCGTGAAACGGCCCTCGACCGATAGCCCCTTCAGCGGGCTTACAAGTTCTTCGCAGCCGCCGTGTTTATCTCGGCGGCGTATGTTGCTCACAACGCGAAAAGGGTACGTTACATGGTAGACCACACCGCACACATTGCGTTATGGGGCGGTGTGTATGCTTGATGGAGGGCTGCGGCGACGCTGATAGTCGCTTTAGCAGACTTACCAGTTTTTCGCGCTAGCCGCTGTGTTTCAACCGGCGGCGGAACATCAACATGGGCGTATCACAATACATCTATACGGTGTATCTCGTTACTCTGTCGCACCCCGCACGTAATCACCGCTCTTGCCGCCAGTCTTCTTTAACAGCCACGTATCAGTGATCGTTAGCGCCTGGGTGTGCGGTTTGAGCATGTCGTACAGTGTCAGCGCGACCAGACTCACCGCTGCGAGCGCTTCCATCTCCACGCCCGTTTGGGCGATGGTGCGCACGGCGGCCTCGATACGCACACTGCCGTCGTCCGCGAAATCGTAGGTGATGTCCACGCCTGTGATCGGGATCGGGTGGCACAGCGGGATGATCTCCCACGTCTTTTTGGCAGCCATGATGCCTGCTACACGTGCAATTTCCAGCGCATCGCCTTTTTCCAGACGGCGTTCGCGCAGCAAGGTCTGAATCTCCGGCGGCATGAGAATGCGCGCCTGCGCGATAGCTTCGCGGTGCGTGTGCTGCTTGGCGGTAACGTCTTTCACGACTGGTCCTTTCCAGTGAGCGGCACGCCGTCCAAATAGCGGCTGTCGCCGTTGATGTAATGTTCTTCTTTCCAGATCGGCGTGCGCTGTTTGAGTTCGTCAATCGCATAGCGCGATGCGGTGTAGGCGTCCGCACGGTGTGCGCCGCGCACCACGATGATCACGCTCGCTTCGCCCAATGCTAGCCGCCCGATGCGGTGCTGAATGCGGCAGTGGCGGATCGCGAACTTATCTAGCGCCTCGGCCTCGATCTCCGCGAGAACTTTCTCCGCTATGCTGACATGCGCCTCATACGTCATACCGTCAACGGGGCGACCGTCGTTATGGTTGCGCACCGTGCCATAAAACACGATCAGCGCGCCGCTGCCATGATCCTCAGTCTCTTGCAACAGCGGGTCCACGCTGAGCGGCGTGTCCAGAATCCAGCGTCCCATGCGGTTAGCCTCCACTCACGGGGGGCAGCAGCGCCACCCGGTCACCGTCGTGCAGCGGATGATCCGGCGTCACGAGCGCGTCATCCACCGCAAATGCAACAGCACTCAGCCGCCCCTCCAATGCCGGGAACGCGGTTGTTAACGTCTGTAACAAGTCGCGCAGCGTGGGCGCGCCGTCGTCCGGCAGATCGAGCGTGTGGTGTTTGGTTCCGGCATCCTGTTTCAGCACGCCGAAGAAGGTGACGTGTAGTTGCATGGTGATTTCCTCGTGTTACGGCGCGGGCGTATTGCCATACGCCCCTACCCCCCAATATGGAACATTTCCACTTTTTCGCGGTCGCCCTTGTTGCTTAACTCGGTGCGTAGCTCTGAATACCGATCCGTGCGTGTGGACCATGTCTCACGGAGAATTGCGGCGATATCTTCATCCGTAGCGCCCGCGCGTAACGGCGCACGTAGATCAGTGCCTTTAGTCGCGAACAGGCAGGTGTAGATTTTGCCCTCCGCCGAAAGCCGCAGCCGTGTACAGTCGCCGCAAAACGGCTGTGTCACCGACGTGATCACGCCGATCTCGCCGCCGCCGTCGCGATAACAGTAGCGGCGCGCGACTTCGCCGTGATAGTTCGGGCCCAGCGGTTCGATGGGCATCGCGGCATGGATGCGGGCGATGATCTCTTTCGCGGGGACGACGTGATCGTAGCGCCAGCCGTTGAGCGTGCCCACGTCCATGTATTCGATGAAGCGCACGATATGCCCGCGTGTTTTGAAATAGCGTGCCAGATCGACCAGCGTGTGATCGTTCACGCCGCGCTGCACGACCGTGTTGATCTTGAGCAGGGTGAAACCTTCCGCCTCGGCAGCGGCGATACCCGCCAACACCTGATCCACGTTGGCGCGTCCCCCGTTCATCTGGCGGAATACGGCATTGTCCAGGCTGTCGAGGCTGATTGTCAGACGTTGGAGTCCCGCTGTGCGCAGCAGCGCCGCTTTTTGTGGCAGCAGATAGGCGTTGGTGGTCATCGCCAGATCGTCGATGCCGTCTAGCGCGGCTAACTGCGCGACCAGCGTCTCGATTTCCTGGCGCACCAATGGTTCGCCGCCGGTCAAACGGATTTTGCGTGCGCCCAGGCCCACAAATACGCGCGCCACCCGCGTGATTTCCTCAAATGTCAGCAAGTCGCGTTTGGGCAGGAATTGGTAGCGTTCGCTGTAGACCTCGGCGGGCATACAATACGGACAGCGGAAATTGCAGCGATCCGTGACGGAAATGCGCAGATCGCAGAACGGACGTTGCAGCGTGTCGGTGAGTGGTTCAGGGCGTGGTGGTGTGGTGTGTTGATCGGTCACGATAGTTGATGGTTACCTAAATTTTCAGATCGATATTAAAATTATAGCACAACGGGTCAGCGACCACGCTGCATCTCAGCGACTCGGTGACGCATGAACGCCGCTACGCGCTCAACCGCAGGATCGTCGCCTTCGATTACCAACAGATCGCGGGGGAGGCCGGCGTGTCCGTTCGTTTCCGGCTCTAACGCTTCGAGGCTCGCGGTCCAGCCCTTGCCTGCCACGCACCACGCTTCGGTGATCTGACCGCCCACCTGCTCCAGATCGTTCATGACCCGGAAGCGGGGCAATTGTCGCATTTCAATGCTGATGCGCATCGTGTGATCCTCCTCAATGCGCGGCTATCATACCACAAAAAATTGGGGTGCTGTGCGGTAGGCCAAATCTGCATACAATTAGGAGTGTAGGCCGTGATTCCAATTGTGAGCGAACACACCGAGGATGCGTATGAATTCGGATGCTCAAACTCTATTCCGGCAGGGCGTGATCGCCATCCGTGACGGGCAGGACCCCGAACGCGGGCGAGCCTTGCTGCTCCAAGCGGTGCAGCTTGATCCCAACAACGATCAGGCATGGCTGTGGCTGACCCGCACCGTGCGCGAACCGCGTCAACGTTTGGAATACGTTGAGCGTGCGCTGCTGGTGAATCCTGAGAACCGCGCCGCGTTGCAGCTTCAGGAACGACTCCGCGCACATTTGCTCGATGATCCTGCAGCGCCGGACAGTGCCTCATCGTCTACCGTCTTGGTGGCGGCAGCGGACAGCCAGTACAAGACGGTCGCTGTACCCGCCACCGACGCCGAACGCGGGCGGATTGACACGCTGATGATGCAGGCGCAGGTCCACCTGGAAGCCGGGCAGATTGAGGACGCCATTACGCAGTGGGTCGAGGTCTTGAACGTCCGCGTGGATCATGAGACGGCATTGCGTTACGCGGCGGGGCATTTGTGGCGCTTGGGCTATCGCAGCGATGCGCACGAACTGGTACAGCGCGCGCTCGACGCGGGCACGCCGATCCCGTCGATCTTCCTCACCGCGATTGATATGGCGCAGCGCTTGGGTCAGCATGATGAGGCGGACCGTTTGCGGGAGCGAGTTGCAGGGCTGCCAGACGCGGACCCGGTGCTGCTGATCGCAATCGCCGACACGTATGTCGCCGCTTACCAGATGGCGCAGGCGATCAATTTCCTGGAACGCGCGCTGTCTGCGCAGCCGGACAGCCAACCGCTGTTGGTGCGGCTGGGCGAACTCCACGAGCAGATCGGACAGCAGCAGCAGGCGACGCAGTACCTTGACCGGGCGGTGCGCTTAGGGGCACGCAGCGCGGAGGGCAAAGCCGCCGATCAAAAGCTCGCCTCGTTCGTGCCGGTACTCACCGACCGCGAGCGCGGCAGCGTGATGCTGGCCTTGCGCGAAACGTTGGGCATTGTGCTGATCTATCTGGTGCTGGCGTGGCACGACGCCGGGTTACACCTGCTGCACCTGGGCCTACAGCGTTGGGGCGGTGTGCTGATGAGCGTCATCGGCGCGTATCTGCTGATCACGGCGACCTCCTCCCCGCAGCAAAACGGAGTCGCGGAGGCGCTAGGCGGCGAACGACCGCATGGTAAGAAAGCGCATGAGGGCGAACAGTTACAATCCACGCCGGGCCGTGCCCTACAAGACAAAACCATTCTCCCGATCCTCTCCGATGAAGCGCGGATTGCGTTGGGCGTCACGGGGGTGCTGCTGCTGATGTTGGCGTTTTATCTGGTGTTCTACGTGTCTATCGATCTGGTGGTGGACAATCCGCCGCCGTACCTGTTCTGACGACCTGTTGCCATCGCGTGAGGACGATATTGTATGTGCTTGCTGATCAACATTCTTGTCTTTTTTCTGTTTTACTTGTTCCTGGTCTCATTCATCTTTCCGCTGCCGGTCAACGATTCGGGTCTCACGCGCTACCGCACCGTGCCCTGGACCACGCTAGGCTTGATCATCGTCAACACGCTGATCTTCGTGTTCTGGATTGCGCCGGAGATGTATACGCATGTGGATGGGGTGCTGACTCTCCGCGACTCGTTTGAGGGGTACAAAAACAAAGTGTACCTGTACGGGTTCAGCGAGGAAGCCGTTGTCAACACGTGGGGCATTGGCGCGTTTTCGACTATCAGCAGTGTGTTCATGCACGCGGACTTCATGCACCTGTTCGGCAACATGATCTACCTGTGGTCGTTTGGCCGCCGGGTCGAAGATGCGTGCGGTTCGTGGCGTTTTTTCCTCTTTTATATCACAGCGGGCGTCCTCGCGAATCTGGGCAGTGTACTTTTCAATCCCGCGCTGGATACATTACCGGGCATTGGCGCGAGCGGCGCGATTGCCGGGGTGATGGGCGCGTATCTGCTATTGTTCCCTGGTACAAAGGTCGATACGTTGTGGGGCCTGGGGCTGCTGGTCCGGCTGCCGTATGCGGTAGTGCGTGCGCTGTGGAACAAAGACGCGAAAATCTGGCGCTGGACGATCACCGTGCCCTCGTGGATTTTGCTGTGCTGGTTCGTGGTACAGAGCTTTATCCCCTCGCTGGAAGTGATCCAGAGCGATCAGGAGATCAGCGGCGTGAACCATCTTGCGCACCTGGCGGGGTTCTTCGCGGGCCTGACGGTGTTCCTCTATGTGCGCAAAGACTTGATGCTGCGTTATATGCGTGGACGGTCGTTGTGAGATGCTGATTTCTTCCAGCAATTCATTGACGCCGCCGCCAAAACTGCGTACAATACTTTT
>CBEVZO010000211.1:0-6452 GCA_965554365.1 uncultured Anaerolineae bacterium | reverse complement strand
TGGCTTTTCTCATATTCTTCCTGTCGTAGAACCATATATATATACCAAATATGCTTCTGCCGCCGCTATGACGCTCAAGGAATACCAGCGGTCGTAGGGCGACACAGGCGCAGACCAGCGCACGTTCATCCCCAGCGGATTCGTGCCCCCGGTGGGGTCGATGCCCACTTGCAGCGCCGCCGCCGCCACTGGATTCGAGCGCGCGATCCCTGTGCCTGGAATCACACACCGCGTGACCGGGTTATCGCACGTATACAGCCAGCCCACCGCCGTCAGACGCAGCATCTCGCCCGCGTTCAGCCCTTCAACGCGCTGATAGCCCGCCGCCATGAACGTCCCGTTATTCTGGCCCAACAGCCACGTCACCGAGCCATCGATAGACTGCGGCGCGGCGGTGTGCGGCAGCGATTCGGGATCGCCCCGATTGACCCACAACTGCCAGCCATTCGGGACCGAGCGCGTCGGCACATCTTGCGCATAATACGGCAGTTCTAAGTCGCCGTTGATCAACAAGTTTTGATCCGGGGCCTGGGCGGATATCCGTGCTAGCTCCCTGTCCCCACCAGGGAATAGCAGCATCACGCCGCAGATGATGATTACCATACGCACTGCCCGCTGCACCATTGCGTCTGTCACACGCGCCTCCGAGTCTGGTAGCCCTGTGGTATTTTTCTCCGCCATGCGGTGAAGAAAACCAAACGTGGCGATTATAGCACAGCGTTCATACTTGCCACACTGCGCCCCGCCCCAACTGCAGGGCGATTGCAAAGTCAGGTTTGAATCGTTTGGCATCAGGATTATTACGTCACAATCGATTAAATTTGACGACTATTTGTCGAAAACCTGCGAATGACACCCAAATATTCAATCATTCCTTGCGGCTTTTGGATCGAATAGCTTCATTTTTAATGCTCAGCGCGACTTTGCAATCGCCCTGGCCCCAACTGCCCTGTTATTCCTCAAGATTAATGTTTTTAGTCATTGTGAAATAAATCACAATATTGTGACAAGACTCACGGGCATTTGTGAAATTTGTCACTATTCAACTCTGCCATACGCTGCGATACTTGTGATAGTTCAATAAACGAGCCACAAATGCTCGCCTGAACACTATCGCACACCCAGCGTAAGAAAGGAATACCAATCATGTTGACAATCACAGTTCTCGGCCCCAAATCGCCGCATACTGATAAGCTCGAAAGCTTCGCCCGCACCGCCATCCGGCTGGTGAACCCGCACAGCCGCGACACCGAACTGCTCCGTGTCACTGACGAAGCCGAAACCAACGCGCATGTGACCCGCGTTCCGTCGCTCATGATCAACGGTAAAGTTGTATCCGAAGGCGCGATCCCGGCCCCGCAGTTGATCGTCACCTGGCTGTCGGATGCCATCCAGACCGCGTTGGAAGACGCACTCCCGGCGGAAGCGCTGCCCGCAGCCGCCCGCTAAGGCGATCTGACGCATACTCCTGGTGAAATCTCCATTTTCACGCGGCGTGACTGGCTGGCACATGCTGGTGTGAAGGGCCTACCTCCTGTTTATTTCACCAATGCGAAACGGGCGTATCCTCGTGATGCGCCCGTTTTTTTGTTTATGCGCGTTGAGCGCGTGTTATGCTTCCGGCGGTTGATGCCAATTGAGGATCGCTTGTGCGGTGGCGAGTACTTTCTCATGTAACGCGCGCGGTTCCTCCACCCGGATGTGCGTATTCAGTCCCAATACATGCCGGATCGCATCGTCAAATGACATGAACGTCACGCGCAGCCGGACCCACTCATCGACTGTTAGTACCTCGTAGTAGCCAGCGAAGAATTGCTCGAAATACCATACGCTGTCGGGATCAACAACCACCGTCGCGGGATAGGGCGTGTAGCGTGCCACCATCTCGGTCTCATACGTCTGGCACGCCACCTGCCAAAATGTTTCTAGATCGAAATCTGCGGTGCGCACAAACCGTTGCTCGGTCACCTCAAACTGTTGCATCCGCGCGACGCGGTATGTGCGCATATCACCGTCTGTTTTGCGCGCCACGAGGTACCAGATATTCGCTTTGGCGACCAGCGCATAAGGTTCCACTGTGCAATCCACATATTCACCGTTGGAGCGTTGGTAAACCAGGACGATTACACGGTCATCCCACACCGCTTGCTGCAATTTTCCCAGTAGTGGCAGCGTTTCGATCACCTGAAACCAGTTGGCAGGATCGATATACACGCGTTGGCGCAGACGCTTAATGTAGTCGCGATGGATGGTCGGCAGCGCCGCCAACAGTTTGAGCAACGATTGTTCCGCCGCGCTCCCCAGGCTCAAATCGTTGAGCGGACCGGCTCCACTGGCAACAAATAACGCCACCAACTCCTGACGCGATAGCCCGGTCAATGACACGCGATAGTCTGCATCAAGAAACACGCCGCCGTTCGTGCCCGGTTGCGTGTAGATCGGGATACCCGCGATGCTCAGCGCGTCGATGTCGCGGTAGATTGTGCGCTCCGAGACTTCGAGCGTGGCAGCGAGTTGGTGCGCGGTCATGTGTTCCTGTGCATGGAGTAGCAGCAGCATTCTCAATAAACGGTCTGCGCGCATAGTTGGTTCCTCAAATCAGCGACATGCGCTAAGTGTAGCATGGATTACTGACATAAGATGTCAAGAATCGTGTACTAGAATGAAACTATACGATCAGCGTTAGCACACAGGAGATGAAACGTTATGCCTCGTCCGACATCAAAAACGCAGCTATTGGCGCAAACCCGTGACACCTACGACGCGTTGCAAGCGGAACTCGACAAATTATCCCCCGCGCAAATGGACGACACCGGTATCGTAGGTGATTGGTCTGTTAAAGACGTGCTCGCGCACTTGACAACCTGGCTGGAAATG
Source organism: uncultured Anaerolineae bacterium (assembly GCA_965554365.1). Classification (GTDB taxonomy): domain Bacteria; phylum Chloroflexota; class Anaerolineae; order Aggregatilineales; family Aggregatilineaceae; genus CAYRNY01. The sequence goes on along the minus strand of CBEVZO010000211.1, from coordinate 3,575 downwards.
TGTCTGGACTGGTATCAGACGGGCAAGGGCGGTGATACTCCTGTCACGCCGTCTGAACACTACACTTGGCGCGAGATTCCCGCGTTAAACCAGCATATCTACGAGATGCATCATGCGCGCCCGCTGGATGACGTGATACGCGAATTCCATGCTGCGCACGAGCACATGTTAGTCGCTATCGCGCAGATGACGGATAAGGAACTGTTCACGCCCAAAGTGTATGCCTGGACCAAATCGACCACGCTCGGCTCCTACATCACGTCGGCTACATGCAGCCATTACGCCTGGGCGCGTAAGGAAATCCGCCGGGGCCTGCGCGCCAAAGCGAAAGCAGTGCAAGACGCGGGGTAGATGCAGTAGCGTAATGAGTTTTCGGGGTATCGATCTTCGAAGCAATACGTTCCTGGTACAATACGCGACAAAATCACGCATTTGCTGATCGCACATGCCCCAGGAGCAGCCATGACCCGCAGCGATACCCCGCGTTTTGTCGTGCCGGACGCGCACTTGATCCCGCAGCACACCTATCTGGCGGAGATGGTCCAGATTCCGCCCTCGCGCATGTCGCTGATCCGTGCGGCGATGCACGACTTCACTGCCGCACATGGCCCGGATACGCCCGTGTACGACGCATCACAGGGCGACGGCGGCATGTATCTGCCCGGAGTCACGCCCGAACTGCACGACCGCGCCAACGTGATCATGAAGCAGCACGGCACAGCGTATGATTACCCCTACGGCTGTGACGCCTTCCGCGAGGCCGTGAGCGAGCAGTATTGGCGGCTTGATCCGGCGCTCGGATGGGGACCGCAGAACGTGATCGCGGCGTGCGGCGGACGTGACGCGCTTGTGCGCGCCTACACTGCGATGATTCATCTCAGCACGGCGCGGACCGGCGATGTACTGCTCACGACGCGCGTGCCCTGGCTCAGCTACAACTGGGGGCCGTACAGCGTGGGAGCGAATGTACTGCTCGCGCCCGGTGATCCCGACGCCGCATGGCAACACACCGAGGACGGCATCACGGCATCGATCCGCTTCGCCGCGCGCACGGATCGCCACATCTTCGGGATCGTGATCACGTCGCCGGACAACCCCACCGGCTATACGCTGCCGCTCGACCGGCAGATTGCGCTGGGTAAGCACGCACTGGCGCAGGGCATCGACTTCGTGATCTACGACTGGATTTACCACTACGTCACAGCGGGCGATCCGGTGGACGCGAACGCCGTGCTAGACGCCTTCACGCCCCAGGAACGCGAGCGCCTGATCATTCTGGATGGCATCACGAAGGCGCTCGGCGCGTCGAACGTGCGCGGCGCACATTTGCTGGCAGGGCGCGACCTGATCGCGTTTATGGCGGGCCGCGCGGCGTACAGTGTTGTGCCCCACATTCACGGGCAGGCGGTCGCGCTGGCGGCGTATGCGATGGGTTATCGCGAAGCAGCGGCCCCGGTCGTGGCGCCGACCAATGCCAGCCGCGTGATCGTGCGCGACTTCCTGACACGGCACGGCTACCGCTTCATCCTGGGCGACGGGGGCTATTACGCGTTCATCGATGTGCAGACATCGCAAACGGCGGGCGGTTTCGCGGACGTGGTTGATCTGTGTGAGCATCTCACGCGCACGCATGGCATTGCGACTGTGCCGGGAACAGCTTTCTCGCAAGAGGGGAACGGTTGGCTGCGGGTCTCATTCGCGCTGCCGCCGGAGGTCACGCGCGGGGCGCTGGAACGGCTGCACGCGGGGCTGTGCGCGGTGGAACGTGGGGATATTCCGCGCCTGTAAAACGCAGTTCTCGAATTGAACACTGAACCTCTGCGCGGCGGTTGGGGGTCCGGTGTACAATAGAAGCATCACCCCTGCGGGTTAACTGCTTTGCTGGCAACATCACAGCGGCGGACAACACCATAGCATCACGCAAGCTGCCGAAGATGTGCGCGCGAAACGCGTGTGATCTTCGGTTTTTGTTTTTGGAGAGCGCAAAAATGATCAAGCGAGTGGCGGTTATCATATTACTCATCGTCCTGCGGCCCACCGGAGCGCGCATAACCCTGGCCCAAAACAGCGGCAGCGTCATCACGCCGGAAAACGCGCAGCATGTCGTCGAGTCGGCGCAGCTTGATGACAACGATCAAATCGATGATGTGCGGAGTGTGGCCTTTGCACCAGATGGGCAGACGGTCCTGGCGGGTGGTTGTGATCAGGATGGTTGGGAAAGATGCGTGTCAGGTGACTTACGGCTGTGGGATGTCCACACAGGCGACACCCTCCAAGTGTTTGAGGGCCATACGGACGACGTGCGAAGTGTGGCCTTTGCGCCGGATGGACAAACCGTACTCTCTCAGGCAGAGGATTTCACGTTGCGCTTATGGGATGTCCACACGGGCAACACGCTTCAGATATTTGAAGGAACCTGCTCAGGCACAACTACGATCTGCTGGTTAGAATATGTAGCCTTCATGCCGGATGGACAAACGATCCTCTCAGGCGGAGATACCTTGCGCGTATGGGATATTCAGACCGGCGACGTGATCCGGGCCTTTGAGGGGCAGCCAGAGAGTGTGAATGGTGTGGCCGTTGCGCCCGATGGACAATTCGCCCTCTCTGGTGATGGCTATCCGGAAACCACCCTGCGGCTGTGGGATATGACAACGGGCGACACCCTCCAGATTTTCCAGGGACACACAGGCGTGGTGTGGAGTGTCGCGTTTGCCCCCGATGGGCAAACCGTGCTTTCTGGTGCGGGTCATCCAGACTACACGCTACGGCTGTGGGATGTGGCGACGGGTGAAACTATCCAGGTTTTTGAGGGCCATACGCAGACCGTGGTGAGCGCGGTATTTGCGCCGGATGGACAGATCATTCTTTCAGGGGCTGATGACAATACCCTACGGCTGTGGGATGTGGCAACAGGCGAGACCCTGCATGTCTTGCAGGGCCACGTGGACTCGGTGAGAACGGTGGCATTTGCGCCGGATGGTACACGGTTTGTGTCCGGGGGTGAGGACGGCACAATACGCATCTGGGGCATTCCTGGCGAATGAAGGTCTATTGGCACTTGTCATTTTGGATGACAGGTGCGGAATGGGCCATAAAAAGCAATGGGCCATGAAAAAAGAAAGAGGAGCGCTCGTGGCGCTCCCCCGGTACCTGAACAGATGGCGGGAAAATCAGTCCAGGTCACTCAGCAAGTACATAGCAGTGTTCAGGAGGTTGTTCGCGGCGTACTGAACCGTCTGCGCTCACTCAATCCAAAAAGGTAATAAGTATTCAGGGTCAGGTCAAATGCTTTCCAGTCCACAGACCAGAAAATCATTGTGGTGCATGTGTGGGGTACGCGTGTACCTCGACGCTGCGACTACCTGATCCCGAACAACTGCTGTATTGCTGCATACAAACCTTATCCCATTTGTGACACATTGTATATCCGTAAAGTGCCGTATTTCAACCTACGTAGTTTTACGTAGATTTTCACACATTTTCGCCTATTCTGCCGCTTCCTAAATCCCTCCCCGCCAGCGATACTGTTGGCGAACTCGATTCATGGGTGTTTTGTAGGGGCGATGCTTGCG
>CBEVZO010000210.1:0-6468 GCA_965554365.1 uncultured Anaerolineae bacterium | reverse complement strand
GCATCAGGCACGAGGCGCAGTGTCACACGCGGACGACCCACGCTGCGCTGTTCGCCGTTTTGTTCGGGACCATGTTCCGTGATGATATGCTGTTCGAGCAGTTCGGAGATCAGGTTGGTGACGGTGGTGGTGGAAAGCCCGGTACGTTGGGCGATTTCGGCACGCGAGATGCCTTCGTGCCAAAGCAGAGAGAGCAGAACGGCACGGAGATTGTGTAGCTTGATGGAATGAGATCGGCTGCCAATCAGTTGTCGCCAGGAAACCATAATTTTGTTACGTCCATCTCACTTGCATCGAATTAATAAATCAAGTGGAAAAATTAATCATCTCTACTATAGCATGGTCTGTAGCGCTTGGCAATTGAGTTGGTGAGGATGAATCCGTTTGTGAGCGAAGAAATCGAGTTAAAGCGCGGGGCGAACTAGTCCACCAGCCCGTAGCGCAGCGCCAACACCGCCGCCTGTGTGCGATCCGAGACGCCGAGTTTGGCGAACAGGGCGCTCACATAATTGCGCACTGTGCCGTCGGAGAGATGCAGCTTTTGCGCGATCTCGGCGTTGGAGAAGCCGTTAGCGATCAACTGCAACACCTCATGCTCGCGCGCGCTCAGATCAGCGGCCATTGTGGTGTCTGGCTGGTTCATGTTTTCCTGCGCGATGTGCTTAAACAACGTGCCCGCCACCACCGGATCCACGTGGGTTTTTCCGGCGGCGGTGTCCTTGATCGCGGGGATCAGCTTTTCGCGCGGCGTGTCCTTGAGCATATAACCCGCCGCGCCGCTGCGGATCGCGTCAAAGACCCATTCATCGGCGTCGTAAGTGGTCAGGACCAACACACGCGTGTCCGGCAGCGCCTCACGGATCGCGCGGGTGGCTTGAATCCCGTTCATGCCGGGCATTTTCAGGTCCATCAACACGACATCGGGACGCGTTTCCTGCGCCAACTCCACCGCTTGCGCGCCATTGTAGGCCAGCCCGACGACGTCCAACTCATCATCGGTGCTGAGGATCGCTTCCAGACCATCACATACGATAGCTTGATCATCACAGATTAGAACACGGATCATGATTCGACCTCGATAGACAGCATAACGATAGTCCCCTGCCCCGGCTGGCTCTCGATTTGCAGCGTCCCGCCGATCATCTCGGCGCGCTCGTGCATCCCTTGCATCCCAAAACGGCGCGCGGAGGTCCTTTCCGCAAAATCGAAGCCCGCGCCATCGTCGGACACAGTGAGGGTGAGGTGGTTATCGAACAGTCTCAACTGCACCGTCAGATGCTCCGCGTTGGCATGGTGGATCACATTCACCAGGGCTTCCTGCGCGATGCGATATACGGTTTGCTCGATATCGGGCGAAACGTTGCTCAACTGCCCCGCGATGTGCAGGTCCAGTGTCAGACCGCCACGCGCCGCAGTAGACTCCGCGAGATGGCGTACGGCGAGCGCGAGACCCAGGTCTTCCAGCGGGCTAGCGCGTAAATCTTGCAGCACACGCCGTGTTTCGGTCAGCCCGGAGCGCGTCACCCCGATAGACTTTTGCAGACGTGTGCGCGCCTGATCGGGCTTGGTATCCCACACCGCGTTGACGGCTTCCAACTGCACGGCCACCGCGCTGAGGGTATGGGCCAGTGTATCATGAAGTTCGCGCGCCAGCCGGTTACGTTCGCGCGTGGTGGCGAGCTGTTCGAGCGTCGCGGCGTGATGTGTGAGTTTGCGGTTCGCTTCTTTCCAGGCGGCGCGCTGTTTGCGCTGGACGATCATCATACGCGCGACTAACCAGCCGATCACCACGAATGTGAGCATCCGAAAGATCAGCGAACTCGTCACCAATATGGAATCCAGTGCTTCCACATTGACGATTACGCTGATACTTGCAGTGTTCAATAACGTGATCCCCACGCTGAACACTATGACATGCTCAACACGATACTGCCACGCGATGATCACCACTGGCAGCAACAATGTGATCATACTACCCCAGGTGTGCAGCGTGAGAATTGACTCCATTGGTAGCCAGGTCGTGATCCCATCCGACAGTATTTCCGCTTGTGACGCCAGCGGGCCAAGCCCTGCAAGCACCAACGCTAGCGGCAGCAACACACGTTGATATTGCGGGCGTAGCGCTTGCCAGATCAGTATGCCTAGCAACAAGGTGGGTTCTAGCAGTTCCACGACGTTGATTGTGCTGTCGGGCCGCACAAGACGCGCGATAGTCGCCACGACCACAAATGTCAGGCGCAGGCTGGTGAAGATCGTGAAAACTGTCAGTAGACCGGGTTCAAGCGTTCGTTTTTCCATACTCCCATGATACTCGGAATTGACGGTGCGTGTTATGGTCGCGCGTCAGGCGGCGATATGACGCATGTCACTACTTCATGACACCTGTCATGACACCACCGGCGACCAGTGGTGACGCGCATCACTGCCCATTCCGCCCCCGGATCGCGTAAAGTTCATAGTGGAACGTGTGGCGCGTATCCCCCCCCACACACATCCCGCCCGCCATCTGGACCCTGTCCGGCCTGCGGTGACGCTGTACGATACACCAGTCGATTAGAGGAATAGCTATGAGCAAACCCTTTCTCGTGACCCGTGATCTCGTCAAGCACTACGACACGCCCAACGGCGCGTTGGAGGTCTTGAAGGGTATCAACCTTGAACTGCAACGGGGCGACTTTGCCGCGATTGTCGGTTCTTCCGGCGTGGGCAAGACCACGCTGTTGAACATGATTACGGCTGTAGATCAGCCCACCAGCGGCGAGGTGGTGGTCGGCGATAAGTCCGTCACCCAGACACCGCAGGCCAAGCTCACCAAATGGCGCGCTAAGAACATCGGTGTGGTGTTCCAGTTCTTCCAATTGCTGCCCACGATCTCGGTGGTGGACAACATTGTGTTCCCGATGGACTACGCCAATGTGCATCAGCCATCGCAGCGCCGCGATTACGCGAAAAGCTGGCTCGCGCGCCTGGGCATTGAGGATCAGGCGGAAAAGCGGCCCGATATGCTCTCCGGCGGACAGCAGCAGCGCACGGCGATTGCACGGGCGTTGGCGAACAATCCCCCGTTGATCATCGGCGACGAACCCACCGCCAACCTGGATCGCATGAGTACGGATAATGTGTTCGGCATCTTCCAGGAATTAGCCGACCAGGGCGCAACGGTGATCATCACTACGTATGATCTCGAGATCGTCGCGAATATCCCCATCGTCAACGAACTGCAAGACGGCGTGCTGCAAGAAGTCAAAAATGGACGGCGCATGTTGGTGTAGGGACACTGCTTGCGGTGTCCTGGGTAGCGGCGGTATTTCCAAACCCGCCCTGGGCGCGGCAGAGCAGCGCCTCTACGCGATTGCCGGATGACTTATAACACGGGGCACTTGATCACGAACAAAACAAAATGAGGAACATATGAATCGATCAACGTTACGCAAAATCTGGGGCGACCTGTGGACGCGCAAAGGCCGCACCCTGCTTGTCTCTATCAGCATCTTCATCGGCGTGGCGGGTGTGGTCACACTGATCACGGCGGGCGACTTGCTGGTGAAACAGCTTCAGGAAGACATCCAAGAAGCTGAACTACCGATGCTGCAAATCTTTATGATGGTCCCGCCCAGCGCCGGCGAAGTAGAACTGGACACACCGGCCTATATCGCTGATCTTCAGGAAGCATTCCCAGAGATCACTGAAGTCGAGGGCGAGGCAAATAATCCCTTCTACTGGAAATATCAGGATGAAGGCCGCTTCCGTGAGGCGCGCTTGTTCTCGTATACCTCGTCGTTAGAGAATATGCTGTTGGAGCCGCTGCGTCTGGTAGAAGGCGCGTATCCGCAGGCGGGGCAGCAAGAGCTCGCCGTCGAACAGCGCATGGCAGAAGACCTCGATTTCGAGGTGGGCGACACCATCGATCTACGCATGGTAGGCGTGGAAGGTGTTCCGACTGAGGCATGGACGATCTCGGCGATTGTGTTCCATGCATATAACGACGCCAGCGATCAGGCGATGTACGTGTCGGATGCAGACGCGCCCAGGATCAGCGGGATTGACGGTGTCAACATTCTGGGGCTGCGGTTCACGGACTTCGACACTGCCAAAGTGATACAAGGTGATGTACAGGCGTATATTAACGACAACACGCCGTATGCCGCTGTGTTTGTGATGGCCGAGGACCCCTCACAAAACCAGGCGATTGAGGGCACACGCCAGTTCCGCGCGATTTTGTCCGCGTTGGCGATTGTGGCGATGCTGGTTTCCGGCTTCCTGGTGCTGAACGTGGTGAGCAACCTCGTCACTGAGCAGAAACGCCAGATTGGTGTGATGAAGTCGCTCGGCGCCACCCGCTCAGAAACGTTTGTGATTTACGGCGGGATCGCGGTGTCGTATGGTGTAATGGGCATGGTCCCCGGCGTGCTGGCCGGGATTCCGCTGGGTTACATCATGGCGCAGAAAATCGGTGATTTCGCCAACACACTGATCGACACCTTCGCCGTGTCGCCGCTCGCGATCATTCTGGGGGTGGCGCTGGGGTTGGCTGTGCCGATTATCTCGTCGATCCTCCCGGTATACTTCGGGACGCGCGTATCGATTCTCGAAGCGATGACCGATCTCGGCATTGGCGGTAACTACAATGTGGGCTTGGTCAACCGGCTGATCAAGCGCCTGCCAATACCGTTGAACCTCAAACAGTCCTTCAATAACCTGACGCAAAAGAAAGCACGGTTGGCGTTGACGGTCATCACGCTGACGCTGGCGCTGACGGCGTTTATGGGCGTGTCGGCGGTGTTTGTGCGCATCAATGACGTGCTACAAGACCTGCTCGACCAGTTCGAGTTTCAGGCCGTACTCCAAACGACGGACGCCCAGCGTTTCGAGGTGATTGAACCACTGTTGATGGACAACGTAGAAGGTATCAAAGAGGTGTATCCCGGCGCGGCATATATCGCCCAATTGGAGGGCTACGTCGCGCCACGTCATGGGTCCAGCCAGGTGTTCATTCAAGGCGTCGTGACGGATCGCGGGTTTGAAGAAGGCGACTTTACCGCCGGACGCGGTTGGCTGGATGATCCTGAACGGCAGGGGATCATACTAACCAATGATATCACTACTGCGATTAACAAAACAGCGGGCGACATGGTGCTGCTCACCATCAACGGGCAAGAAACGGAGATGGAGATCATTGGTGTGATCAACTTCCCGTTCCCGGTGACGATGATGCCCTGGGAAGATTTGGCGCGGCTAACCGGCTTCACGCTGGGTGCGCCGACGCCTAACCAGTACTTCACCACGCTGGCGGTTGAGGACTACGTGGGTACCATGCCCGACGGGGGGCTGATGGCCTGGGGTATTGACGCGCAGACTGCTGGTTTTGTCGAGCTAGCCGCTGGCGATCCGCTGGTTCCCGGTGAACCGGGCGTGATGATCTCCGACGCCGCCGCCGCAAGCGGTGACTATGCTGTGGGCGATGAAATCGATGTGCTGGCGGGTCCATGTCTGGAGACACCCGCCGATGAATGCGCGGCAACGCTGCCTATCACGGGCATCTTCACGCTGCCGCCGCAGATGGCCGGCGCACAGCTTCCGCCGGACCTCGTCGCGTTCTTCTGGCAAGACCTCGCGACCCTGGAAGGTATCAGCCTGGAAGGTGATCCCGTGCCCAACGCGTTCTATATCCTGTCGAAACAGAGCGACCCCAGTGCGCGCGACGTGGACAAGCTGATCGACCAGATCAACGACACGTTGGCAGAGGAAGGCATCACGGCATCGTTCACGAACATGGTCGAAATCTCTGACATGGCTGCTGATGCGATCCTGAGCGTGGGCATCATCCTGAACATGGCCTCGCTGGTCATGGCGGCAGTGGGCGCGATTGGCCTGCTCACCACGCTGTCGATTGCAGTGTTCGAGCGGCAGAAGGAAATCGGCGTGATGCGTTCGATCGGCGCAAAGTCGCCTACGATCATCGTGCAATTTTTGGTCGAGGGCGTGCTGGTCGGCATCCTGGCCTGGATCGTCGCCGTGCCGTTGAGCGTAGGGTTGGCCTGGGCGCTGACTGAGATTCTGCCGTTCGGCGATTTCATCGAGTTCGCCTATCCGGTGATTCTGCTGCCCATCGGTTTTGCCGGCATTTTGATCATCGCGACGATTTCGAGTGTTTGGCCCTCGGTATCAGCCGCGCGCAAAACCGTATCGAACATCTTGCGTTACCAGTAAGCTAACTCGTGAGGATTTGACGTGGATAAACTGATCTCACTGCAAGCAGTACAGAAAACCTACAAAATCAAGCATGGTCTGATCCATGCCCTGCGGGGTGTGGACTTCGAAGTAGCGCAAGGCGAGTTCGTGGCCCTGGTGGGGCCGTCGGGCAGCGGCAAGAGTACGCTGATCAACATGATCACGGGCATCGACCGGCCCACCAAAGGCGAAGTGTTTGTTGCCGGACAGCAGATCACGCACATGGGCGAAGATCGG
>CBEVZO010000209.1:0-6473 GCA_965554365.1 uncultured Anaerolineae bacterium | reverse complement strand
CTCTATGTGAATTCAATCGCGCTGGGCCTCACCCCCTAAATCCCCCTCTCCATCCAAGACATTTTGTTGCGCTGGCGCTCAACGAAAATTATGGAGATGGGGACTTGATCACGGGCCTGATTTCCTCTCTCCGATGTTGCGCAGAAGCACCTTGGTCTGGGGTGGGGGTTGGGAACGCTTAACAAACCAGAAAAACCAGCACAAGGCTCGATTCGAATCCACATAAGACGTTAAATAGGACACGGATGAACACGGATTTTCACAGCTTTCTGTTCTTTGATCCGTGTTTATCTGTGTTGGTAGCTCCGCAGAATAGCGTGATCGCGAGTTTGCCCCTCCCCCAACGCGAACTTGTTCGCGCCCCCTCCCCGCAAGCGGAGAGGGGCTTAACGGCGTGCTTGCTCCCCTCTTTCTCCGCCTGCGGGGAAAGGGGGGCTGGGGGGAATAGGGGCTAACATGCGCCAATCACGTTATTTTGTAGTCCTACCTCTGTGTTCATCCGTGTCCTATTCCATGAATTTCTACAGACCAAGCACGCCGAGCAGCATCAGCTACCCGGCGCACACAATTCAATTACCGTCAGAGCGCACAAACGCCCCGGAGCCTACTCCAACGCAGCCAGTGCCCCGTGCAAACGCTCTACCGCGCCCTGCGTGATCTCCGGTGGCAGCGCATACGAGAAGCGCATCCACTGGTTGCCGTCCACCGAGAACGCGCCCCCCGGCACCACCGCGATCCCGTGATCCTCTGCGAGATACGCGCCGAGTTCGAAGCTGTCCTCATAGCCGCCCGCCGCCATCCACTTGGCAACGTTGATGAACGCGTAGTAGCCGCCGTCGCCCATGATGAACTGGTAGCCGTTCGTGGTCAGGAACTCGCGCAGCACCTTACGGCTGGCGTTTGTCGGCTCGATCACGTTGGCCGCCGCCACTTTGAGGCCCATCTCAAACGCCGCCATCGCGACCGCCTGCCCGTGAATGTGCGGGATCACGCCATGTGACGCGCGACTGCTGATGAACTTGATCACGCCGGGATCGGCGAGCAGGTGCGCGCTGCGAATGTTCGACGCGCCCATGCACTTCGTGATCCCGTCCAGAATCATGATCTGCTTGCGCTCCTCCAGCGTGAACGCGGCCAGCAGCGCGTTCGCGTCAGACGGATCACCCTCGGAGACGTAGTGGTAAATCCAGTCGTACAGCACAAAGCGCACGCCCGCTTCCAGCGCGACCTTGCCCAACGCGATCTGGTCTTCCAACGGAATCGTGTGCCCGGTCGGGTTATCCGGCGACGTGATGATGATCCCGCCGATCTGCCGGTCGCCATTCGCTTTGGCAAACGCCACCGCCGCGCGGATGCCCTCAGGCGTGTACTTCCAGGCATTGTCCTCGTGGCCGGGCGCGTGCAGCACATTTGCGCCGACGGCATATGGTCCCCAATTATAGCTGACCCAGGGCACGCGCGACGTGATGATCGCATCGCCGACGCGCCCCGTACCGAGCGTGACCATCGCCGTATACGCTTTGATCAGCGCGTCACGCCCGCCAACTGTGAACAGCGCACTGGTCGGCCCCCAGCCCAACGCGGGATCAAGCTGCCAATATTGCTCGACCACCATCTCACGGAAGACGTTCGCGCCGTAAGGAAAGTCGTAGCCTGTGCCTTTCTGCTTCACGATCTCGTGGGCACGGTCTAACACTTCCGGCGCGACACCGGGCAACGACGCCCCGCCATCGCCCTGCGACGCGTCAAACGTCACTGCGTCCTCGCCATACTTCTCGATATACTTCTTCAGCGAGAGCTTGATCATAAACATGCGCGACGGCGGAATCTCGAACTGCTCGGAAGGATACGCGTTCACCGGAACCAAAGTCTCGTTCGGCACGGCAAAACACGGGGTGTCAGGGCTGCTCATAACGGTCTCCTGCGCGTGTAAACCACGTCGTATATGTAGTATGCGATGTAACCAATTATTGTAGGCGGTAGGAGACGTTTCGGGTATGGTCAGGAGGTACAAATTGGGAGACTAACAGGGGCCGATTAGACATGACTCAGCACTCGCGGGGCGCAGCAGAGCGACGCCCCTGCGCAAATTGACGACTGATGGCTGAATGCTGTCAGCCACCTGCTTACCGGCGCAGCCGGCGACCCATCCGGCGTGCTTTACGTTTTGCCCACCACCTGACCAACCATCCCATGCGTAACCATTTGCGCATTGCAATCTCCTATTCGTTCGCTGACTGTGCGTTTTTGTTGCTTACCATCATCCTACACCCAACGACCGATCCGGGGAAACCGCAACTACGACAGATCGACGGATAGCGCCACGCGCCGCCGCCCGGTGTACTGTGCTTCCTCGTCGAGCGTCGCAGCCAGATCGGACATATCAGCCGCATAGAATCCCAATTTCCGATACAGCGCCATCGTCACCGCGTTGTCCTCAAACACCAGCAGGTGCATGGTCGCAGCCCCCGCTTGAGCTGCTTGCGCCATCGCACGGCGCACCAACGCCGCACCGATGCCCGCCCCGCGAAAAATCCGCCGCACCCGCAGATCAGAAAACCAATAACCGGCCCCCGGCGATCCCTCGCCCACGCTGATCCGCAGCGCCGCAACGCCGCATACCACTCCAGCGAGACGCGCGGTGATGACCCACACAGTAGAGGTGGATGGCGGAGTCGCTGGTTCCTGTGGCGCGGGCAGCGGCGGTGGCGCGCCGCCCGGCACATCGCCGTCGCGCACCGGGACAATGGAATACCGCACCAGCGATCCCATGAGCGTGCGGGCGATAGCACGATACCGTTGGCTCGCTTGCAGACGCACCAACACACCACGCGCCACGCTTCTGATATTGTGCCCCACCTCAAGCAGCATACCGCCGAGGGGATACATCTTGATCCACAGCGCGACGGCGGTGCGGTGTATGGTGCGGTCGAGGTCGATTGTTTTGTCGCCACGCACAACGCGGATCACACGCCCTACTATGCGCTCCGAGGACACGTGTTCCGCTGGCCCTGCACTCGCATCGCCACGCAGCTTGTAACTGATGCGCCCGCCGTCATCCTCACGCCGCACGACGCGGTGCGCGATCAGGCGCTCATCGTCCGGCTGATAGAGCGCCACATTTCCCGGCTGCAATGCCGTCTTATCGACCGGCGCGACGATGAGCGTATCGCCAGTACGAATGAACGGGATCATACTGGACCCGCGCGCGATGAACGTGAAGTGTCCGCCCTGCGCCAACACTTCAGCAGCCAGCGCCGCCAGATCAGCGAGGGATAGAGTCAGGTCATGCATCGCACAAAACCGATCAGGGGAGAGTCGGGCGCAAAGCCCAGGTCATCACACGGCACACGTCGCTCGGTACATCGCATATTTACACTCCATGCTTCACCCTCCACATACTACCATACGTCTTATGTGGATTCGAATCGAGCCTTATGCTAGTTTTTATGGTTTGTCAGGCGGCCCCAACCCCCGCCCAAGTCCAGGCACTACTGCAAAGCATCGACGAGGGGGTATCCGGCGCGTGATCAAGTCCCCCTCTCCATAATTTTCGTTGCGCGCCAGCGCAACAAAATGTCTTGGATGGAGAGGGGGATTTAGGGGGTGAGGCCCAGCGCGTTTGAATTCACATAGAGCGTACCATTTTACCGCTGACTTCTGCGTTTTTGAGTTCCGAACCACACACCGCGAGGGTAACGTTTGACGGCTGCGTGGCGGTATTGTCGCGCGATATAACCACACGTCACGGGGCACGATTGTGAAAGATAGCTGAATTTTGCCAGCGACTCGCGCGAACAATAAAAAACGCGTAAAAAATAGTGTATACTTGGGCCAAGTGTTAGAATAGTTTTCCGGCGTGATGCTCCCCCCCCCCCACAACCTACTTTTACACAATTGCGGGAGAGGGCGGGCGCTCTGCAAACACTGCCTTGGCGGGCTACAACGCATAAGCAGAAGGAACTAGATTATGTCGTCATTGCTACCGGAATACCCGGTTGACAGGGAAGAACAAAAAACGCTGGCTGATGCCGCAGACGCTCCCGCAACCACCCCAACAACAGAACCCGAAGTGCCTAGCGAGCTAACGTTCGCGCAGGAAGTGCGCGCTGAGCGGCTCGGCATCTTGTGGCGTGTGACGCTGTTCATCGCGTTCATGTCCTGGTGGGTACTGTTCGTCGTCACAGGGGGGCAGGACATCTCGTTCCTGGCTATGTTCGCCCCAACTCTCACCGTTGCCCTGGGCTGTATCGCGACCGGCCAATTCTTGCGCAGGGATCAATTCCCCTACGGGGTCTGGTCCTTCGCGGTTGGCACCACGCTCGGCGTCGGGGTCGCGATGACCTACGCCGGTACCTTCGGCCAGGAATACGCGCCCTTCATCTTCCCCTTGCTTGTCTTTGTGATCGGGCTGCTGCTGCCAGTGCGTGATACGCTCGTGCTACTGGCGGTAGTGTGGGGTATTGCGCTGGGGCTGCCGTCATTGGCCGAAGGTAAGCTAACCTTTGGCAACCATGCAGGGTTCGCGATGGCGCTGACGACTCTGGCCGCCGCACTCTCGACGCAGGTCAGCGGTGAGCTATACGCCATCGCGGAATGGGCGCTCGAAAACTACCGCAAGGAGCGCAGCACCACATTCGCGCTGTTCGAAAGCCGCGAGGCACTGCAAAAGAGCCTCCTCCGGCAGCGCTCGCTGAACCAAGCGGTGCATGAAGCCAACCGTGAACTCGAAGTCGCACGCAAAGCGGAAGAGGAAGCCAAGCACTTCCGAGGCCAATTCCTCGCCAATATGTCGCACGAGTTGCGCACCCCGCTCAACGCCATTATTGGTTTCAGCCAGACCATGCTCGACTTCCCGGCGATGTATGACAGCGTAGAACTGCCCGACCAGTATCAAAAAGATATGACGCAAATTCTCAGCAGTGGTAAGCACCTGTTGAGCATTATTAACGACATCCTCGACCTCTCGAAGGTGGACGCCGGTAAGCTCGACCTCGAACTCCAGCCCGTCGATATTGGTCCGGTCATGAAGGGTGTACTTTCGACGGCGGTAGGGTTGGTCGGCGAAAAAGCAAATCGCGTGAGATTGCTGCAAGAAGCCCCCGATCCGCTGCCGATGTGTGTGGGCGACCCGCTGCGTGTGCGGCAAGTGTTGCTGAACTTGTTCTCCAACTCCGCCAAGTTCACCGACTCCGGGACGATCACGCTGATCGTGACAGTCGAAGGGGAAGAGGTCATCTTCGCCGTGCAAGATACTGGAATCGGCATTGCCGACGCCGACAAAGCCTCGATCTTCGAGGAATTCCGTCAGGGTACGGCAGGGCGCAAGAAGGGCCGTCAGGGGGCTGGTTTGGGCCTCGCGATTTCGCAGCAATTGTTGCGCTTGATGAACGGGCGGCTGTGGTTTGACAGCACACTGGGCAAGGGCAGCACCTTCTACATCGCGCTGCCGCTGCATGTGCCGGGCGATACCGAGCCAGTCGAAGCCGTAGACCCCACCGCCAGCCAACTCAGAAGGCCCGTGACGCAAACCCTGCGCTCGGATTTACTGCCAGAACGTCCGAGGAAGACCCCGGCGCAGACCAATGGAACACAGTCAGCCGTTAAACCTGCGGCAGCAGCCGAACCGGCGGTGACGACGGAACCCGTGTCCGACTCTGCAACAACATCAGCGGAGCCAACCACGCCCACATCAACAGAACAAACGCCGACCGCCAAAACATCATAGGGGACGGCATAGCACACCATCTAGCATTCACAACCATACGGGCCGATACCACATATCTCACAGGGCATCGGCCCCACTAACACTCGGACCTTTCATGCTAAACGTTGAGAAAACTTATGCGTGTACTATACGTTGAAGACAATGAAGTAAACCAGGCACTCGTCGAGCGTGTGATGCGTGCCCGACAGTGTGATGTCATTTTCCGCGAAGAAGGTGAAGGCGCGCTCGAAGTCCTCGCCGCCGACGCGGACATCGATCTCGTGCTGATGGATATTGAGTTGGCCGGGCTGATCAGTGGGCTGGATGTGGTGCGCGCGCTGCGTGCCCGCAACGATCACCGCCCAGTGGTCGCAGTCACAGCGTATGCGATGATGGGCGACCGTGAACGCATTCTCGAAGCAGGCTGCGATCAATATCTGCCTAAACCGCTGGTCATCTCCGATTTGCTAAATCTGCTGGATGACTATGAACAGCAATTTGCCGCTGCCCCTGCGCCAGCAGAAACACCAGCCACCGCGACTCCGGCAGCCGCACCGTCGCCCGCCGCAGAAAGTCCGGCAGCCGCCAGCACACCGGCCAGCACACCAGCACCACCGCCTACTCCGGCGGCGGATACAACGCCCGCCGCAACGCCCGCAGTACCAACAGCGGAAACTGCCGCACCCACGACTCCGGCTGTGCCTGCACCGGCAGAGACGCCCGCCACCAAGACGCCTGCTCCCACCGCGACCCCGACCGCAGCGAC
>CBEVZO010000208.1:0-6479 GCA_965554365.1 uncultured Anaerolineae bacterium | reverse complement strand
AAGTTGTCACAACATGAGTTTGTTGAGCTAGAATCAAATACCTACCCCTGAAAGCGGGGGGGGGGTGAGGTTAAGTTCGCAAACACACACACCATTTTCGAAAGAGGAGCATCCCCCATGTCTGATTCAACACCCGTCCGCAGCCCATCATCCCCCGTGACACTGCTTGTTGCGACACTCGCCTTCCTGGTGGCGCTGCTAGCGCTCGCCATTATCCTCACCACAACCACCAGCACCGAGACGGCCCATCTGCCGCCGCCAACGCCCACCATTCCCGGTGTGATGTGGTCCACAGGTCCGTATGACGCAGTCAAGGAAGCGCCCTACGAGTGGGTATCCGTCTATCCCACCTCGTCGCTGTGGAACACACAGGGAGCGCCCTCGCTGCGCTTCTTTGACCACGCCGCCGACCGACCCCTCGGAGAACGCAGCTTCGAGATCGGCTTCTACCGCTACGGCCCCACATGGTACACGCAAAACCACATCGTCGAGTTTTGGATCGGCGGCGCGGAGGCAGGCGGCACACTGTCCGTCATCGGCAACAACGGGACGGGCGGGCAACTCGAAGTGCGCAATCCCAACGACACCGATCACATCAGCCTGGACTACCGCGACAACGATCATCCCCAAATCAGCGTGGCCTCGCAGCCATTGTACCTGCGCGGTCGGGGCGGGGTTGTGTCGGTGAGCAAACACGTCTTCGAACACGGCTTTGACGTACCCACCGCCAGCGCACACGCCGGACAGATCATTGATGGCGCATGGGAAGACGGTGTCATCGTCGTGCCTAGCAAAGCCGTGACGCCTGAATCGTTGGTGCTAATCACACCGGTATCCGCGCCGCGTGGTCAGTGGTGGGTCGGAGAACTGGACGAGCGCACCGGCTTCACTGTCCACAGCACCGCGCCCGACGAAGCTATGGCCTTCAACTGGCTGATCATCAATTGAGTGGTCAGCCAGCAGTGAGCAAAATCGCACATCGCGCGCAGCACAAAAGCGTGGATCATCAACGCTGGTAGTCGCACTCATCTCATCCGCGAAGGAGCATTCGCCGTATGATTCTGTTCCAATACGATCAGCCAATTCTCGACAAGTTCCCCACGCTTCGCGGCGGCATCATCTACGCGCGCCACCTGACCAACGGCCCCACACCGGACGCGCTCAAAGCCGCCTACACCGCCGAGCAGCAGGCCACCATCGCGCGTGTGAGCGCTACACCGCTCTCAGAGATCACGTCGCTGGCGGCATGGCGGCGTGTGTTCAGTGCGTTTGGCGTGCAGCCGACCAAGTACCGCAACGCTGCCGAAGCGCTGCTCCGCCGCCTGACCAAAAAGGGCGACATTCCCAACCTGAACATGCTCGTAGACCTGGGGAACCTGGTCAGCATCCGCTACGGGCTGCCGGTTGCGTTTGTCAACCGCGCGCACATGACCGGCACGCTGACCGTGCATTTCGCCTCCGGAGACGAACGCTTCACCGATCTCGGTCAAACCGAGATATTGCATCCCGAACCGGGCGAGGTCGTGTTTTCCGATGAGACAAGGATCGTGTTTGCGCGGCGCTGGTGCTGGCGACAGGGCGATCAGGGCGCGACGCGTGAGGATACCACCGAGGCGCTGATCACGATTGAGGGTGTCCACAATAACGCCGAGGCTGACGTGCAGGCCGCGCGGGATAACGTGTTGGCGCTCCTGCGCGAGCATGTACCCGGCGTGGAACTGCACTCTGCGCTGCTCAAGCCGGGCACTCCCGCGCTGACGTTAGACTGATCATTCACCGCTGGATCGAAAACACCGAGGGCGCTCCATCTGGCTCCCTCGGTGTATCACGTATAACAAACCGCGTCCACCAGTTGATCGCTGAACGCTAACGGCCTACTCCACGTCCGGCACTTCCACCGGGGTCAGCGCGGCATTGAAATCGCTGTATTCTTCGCGGCGCGTAGTTTCCAACACGATACTGAACGTCAACCCCTGTGGAAAATCGTTGGGAGCCAGCGCGTGCGCGTCAATGTTTAGCGCCTGCACCACCGACTCCAGCCGGAACGCATACGGCGTATCGTCCAACCCCAACACAACCTCCAGCACCATGAAACTGTCGGCGCTCAGCCCCTCGAACAGAATCCCCGCAATCGCCGGGTCCACATTCGAGGCGGGCGATTCGGCTAATGCATAAGCTACACCGTCATGGTCAAAGGTGATCGTGATCACGTCAATCGGCGTACCATCATCCAACGTGTCCGGCTCAAACTCCACTTCCGTCGCCGCCGCGATCATCACGTCCAGATCGTCCACCAACAGCATGCGCCCCAACAGATCACCCAGTTCCAGGTGCTTGTAAACATCCAACTCATCCGGGCTAGGGATCACTTTCCAGCCCACCGGAAGCAGCGGTAGCCCCGGACGGAACGGCGCGTACTCCGCCTGCACATACAACGTCCCATCGATCTGCCGCGCTTCAGCGCTCACAACGTAATCGCGCGTGCCCCCCGGTCCCATATCGACCGTTTCCTGCACTGTCGCGTTAATCATCGCCGAGGCGTTGGTCGTATCCGCGCCCTGGATATACTGCGCGTACCGTTCCCAGGTGGCGCGCGAAAAGGCGCTCTGTTCCTGGTCCAGCGCCATAATATTGACTTCCTGATAAAACGTGCCGCCCGCCACCTCGACATAGCTCTCCATCGCGTATAGATTCTGCCGCGCTTCCACCACGCGCTCGATCAACCCACTCTCGAACTCGCCTAACCGCGTGCCGTCATCGCCATCCTGCGCCCACGCGACCGGCAGCGCGCCCACCAACAGCAGCAGCACTAGCAGCACCACACCCACACTTCGCATTCGGTTTTGCACGTTCGTCTCCCGTTCAATTGTTCGATTGATTGCTCGATGCCTGCGTCCACTTTCACTCTGTTGTACGCCGCGACTCGGCACAACGATCACAGCGCGGGATCATTGTGCGCGATCCTCCGCGCGATCATGCCGCGCCATACACGTCCGCGCACAACGCAGCCAACGCCGCCACATCGAGAAAGCCATCTGCGGCACCCGCCACACCGATCTTCCACGACGCAAATACCACTGCTTGCCGCAGTGCAAGCACAGGGTCTCGTGTCCGCGCATACGCATGCACAAACGCCGAGAACAACGCATCCCCTGCCCCAATCGTGTTGACGATGGGCCGCGTCTGTACCGCCGGGATCAGCGTGATCTGATGCGCATCGCGCACACCAAGCAGCGCCCCGCGTCCGCCCATGCCCACGACTGTAACCGCCGGAGCATACACGTCCCACACCTGGCGCGTCCACGTTTCCGGGTCGGTGGGCAGATGCTCGTCGCTCATGAACACAATATCCGCCGCCGCCATGAACGCCCCATCGTATGCGCTGTGCAAATCAGAAATCGCGTGTACGTCCGTCGCAACCGGCACGCCTTGCGCTTTGACATGATCCAGAAACGGGCGAGAAAAGTTAATGTTACATAAGACTGCCAGATCAACCCCATGTGCCGCGTTCTCGAACAACACCGGGGGATAGGCGCGCTCCTGAACATCTTTTAAGTCCACATTGATCATGCGCTTGCCACCAGGCTCATACAGAATCACCGAGCGCGGCGTCTGCTCCAATTCCTCAATCACGTATGTCTGCGGGATGCCGTCGCGCTGCAACTGCGCGCGCGTGACTGTTCCGCCCATGTCCTTACCCACCATCGACGCGAACCGCACCGTATCGCCCAGCGTCGTGAGCGCCTTCGCCACGTTGTAGCCCACCCCGGACACCGTCGCGTTCACGCCAAAAAACGGGTAGCGCACCGGCGTGTACGCGATCGGGAAACCGTCCACCTGCACCGTCGTCTCGATATTGATCAGCCCGGACACCAGAATCGTACTCATGCTGTGCCTACTCCTCCTGCTGCACGAAAAACGGGCCTGAGTGTACCCCAGACCCGTGTGTTTAACAGTTTTGGTCAAACCGGGTGCAGCAGTGCAGCACCCCTACTATTGGTAACTTCTCCATCAATACCGGAACACCGCCGCGACGACCTCGCCCCCCGGCACGACATCGCGCTCCACGACATAGACCGTGCCGCCGCTGAGAAACGTCTGCACTGCCGCCACGTCGAGCAAGTCCTGATCGCCCGGCTGGCGCGCAGGGTGCGCGTGGACCTTGTGGCTGTGCGCGCGATAAACGCCCCATTTCTGCACGTCTTTCGCCACGAACAACGTCTCGATGCGCCCCTCGACCGCCGCGCGCACCACATCCACTACGCGACTTTCGGCACGCGCATCGGCACGTCCCGCGAGTTCTGCATAGCGCTCTCGCTGATCAGCTTGCGCCTGCTCAAAGTACGGCTTGACGATCTCCCAGACGCGCTGATGCAGGTCTTTGGCGCTCAACGTCTGCGGATTACCCATCACGCCCATGTCCAGCAGATAATGGTACGTGTTCGCCTCGTGATAAAGCGGCAGCAAATAGTCCACGCCCGCCAACACCAGCGGAACCTGCTGCTCCGCCAGCAAATCGCGCAGCCCACGATCCACCATCTGGAAGTAGCGCAGAATATCCTGCTTGGCGCTGGCATCCGCCGCATTACCGCCGCCAAAGATCG
The DNA here is from genome assembly GCA_965554365.1 of uncultured Anaerolineae bacterium. Lineage (GTDB taxonomy): Bacteria > Chloroflexota > Anaerolineae > Aggregatilineales > Aggregatilineaceae > CAYRNY01. Next base: position 1,875 of record CBEVZO010000208.1, on the reverse strand, counting down.
CACCGCCGCCCGCCGACGCTGCACGCTTCAACCGCTGCGGATCGTCATATTGCAGCGCCTCCGCCATGCTCGCGGGGACATCATCCAGAGGCACAGCGATCACACTATCGCGCGTGCCTTCCAGCAAGCGAATCTCCTCCTGGCTCAGCGCCAACACATAGAAGCGCCCGTTCCCGCTGAGCAGCACCAATAACGGCTTGATATGAAATCGCTCCCGCACGGCGACAAATTCCTCAAAGCCAGCCGTCAGCCGGTAGGTGCGGAATACTCCCGGCCCGACGAACACCGCCAATCCATCACTCACGTTGCGCCAAAAATCCGCATCATTCTGCAACGCCTGCACCGGCTCCAGCAGTTCCGCCACATCCGGCACGCGCACACCAACCGCTTTCAACTGCTCAACGGCCTCGCGTATCAAATTTCTCAGACGGATCGGGTTCTGTTGTGCCTCGGCCCCCGCGCGCACGGTGGGGAGGTAAATCGAGACGCACCACTCACCCTGGGCTTCGCTCAGTTGCCTCAAATCAGCTTGTGTCAACACATCCATGTGCCGCCTCCTTTCGGTGTGTAAAAGATAGTGGAATTTGCTAGATTATGCAATTGAGGCGACACGGGGGCACATTCGGATTGGGGGCAAATGACAGGATCATCGTAGGGGCACGGTGCTCTACCACGCCAGATCGTGATCACAGCCTACGCTGGGCGCAGTAGAACAACGCCCCTACGCACGCGGAAGAACTTACAACCGCGCGCCAGAGACAACGTGGAAATGCAAATGCTTGGAATCCTGATACTCGCCGAGGTTGGTGATCACGCGCGCCGCACCATGCTGCGTCACGATCTGCGCCGCGACCTGCCGGATCACGCGGAACAACTCCGCCAGCAGATCGTCGTCTGCGTCGGTCAGCGTGATCAGCGAGTCGATGTGGCGTTTGGGGATCACCACGATATGCACGGGGTACGCGGGCCGCGTGTGATGGTACGCGAGGACACGCGCCGTTTCGATCACGCGCTCGACCTGCGTCTTGCCGGAGAGAACTTGCTCGCAGTAAAAATCAGAGGTCATGGGTAATGAGTTAGATCGTCGATTCTATTCGGGAAAAATCTCGCTGACGGCCAGCGTTCGGCAGGCACGAGGCGCGTCTCGTCCATCCACACATCAAAACCCTGTGTGTTGAGCAATCCACGCAAGTGACGAGCGAAATCAATATCTTTTTTGCTGTAGCTGATGAAAATGTGGCTCATGTGCGCGCATCCTGATCGGGAGGGTCAGAGGTACGCCTCTCAGTATAGATCATCACGCGCTAAGCACCAAAATCGCCCACATTCGTAGGGGCGTATGACCACGCACACGCCCCCTCACTTTTGCTGCCTACTGCAAACTACACACTGCGCACGTCTTACTGCACCTGCGGCACAGCGTTCAGATCGCCCGCCACAGGGACGATCAGCGTGTAATAAATCCACGCTTCCGAGCCGTCTTCGGGCAGCGTGATACGGAACCAGGTACGGTCCGCGTTGGCCCCCTGAACCACCAGGAGTGTGCCCGTTTGTAATACGCCCACCAGTTCGCCATTCACTGCCGCCGACGCGCGAATATTTGCCGCCCCCTCATTGGTGCTGACGCGCACCACCACTGGCAGCACCGTCTCGACCGGCGTCACCGCGTCCACCGGGACCGGTTCCCAGGTGCGATGGCGCTCATTAACCAAGGCCGTTTCCGTCAGGTTGTCCAGCAGTCCCGTGCGGAGATCGTGCCGGAACAAGTCCCATGTCAACGTGCCGGGACCATCATCCGCATCACGCACATAGAGCAACTGCGTCTGATCCGGGCTGAACACCGGCTCACGCTCGTTGATCGCCGGGGACTGCGTG
>CBEVZO010000207.1:0-6498 GCA_965554365.1 uncultured Anaerolineae bacterium | reverse complement strand
ATCGACTGCATCTGTTCTAGCGTGTTGGCGTTGAAGGCTCCGACCGCGTAACCGTGCTGCTGCGCGTGGAGAATCCAGGGTTTGGGGTTGACCAGCGTCATGGGGCTATTCCTCTGGGCTGAGCATGATTTTGCGATGTGTGAGCGTATGCGCGCCGATTTGCGCGAACACGTCCGGCGCAGCGGACAGCGGGAAGCGGTGCGAGATCATTGTGTCCATATCCAGTTCGCCGCTGAGCAGCACGTCAATGGTGTCGGACCATTCGCTGCCGGGGAACGGCGCGGAGTACGACATGAAACAGCCGACAATGCTCAATTCTTTGCGCATCATCTTCTCGATGAACGCCATTGGCAGACTGGCGTCCAGCGGCTGATTGCCGCCACAGACCACCACGCCGCGCGGACGTGTCACCAGAATCGCTTGTTCCAACGTTTGCGGCACGCCCGCCGCTTCGAGCGCCACATCGACGCCGTCGCCCGTGTGTTCTTTGATCGCTGCTTCGACATCGTCGCGCAGCGGGTTAAGCGTCACATGCGCGCCGAGTTTGCGGGCCGTTTCGAGATTCTCGTCTGACACATCGGTGCAGATGATCAGGCTCGCGCCCAGAATGCGCAGCCATTGCACAGTCATCAAGCCAATCGATCCCGCGCCCAGGACCAACCCCGTCTGCCCCGCCTGGAAATCGGCGAGCGCCAGCATGTGCCGCGCCACAGTGGACGGCTCGATCAAGGCGACATGCTCAAACGAGAGATCGTCGGGCACGATAAAGGCGAGACGCGCGGGCAGTTCGAGATATTCCGCGAAGCCGCCCGACTGACGCGAGCCGATGAACGAATAGCTGTGGCACGCGGAATAGTAGCCTGCTTCACACTGCGCGCACTCAAAACACGGGACCAGCGGAATCACGGCGGCGTGCTTGCCAACCAGATCGGGGTTTACGCCCTCGCCCACCTGATCGATGATCCCGGCGCATTCGTGGCCCAGGATCAGCGGGTACATGCGGTGGCCGGACACATAACGTTTGATGTCCGAGCCGCAGATTGACACGGCTTTGACCTGCAACCGGACGTGGCCGAGCTGTGGGGTCGGAGTTGGCACAGCCTGAAACGTGAGAATGCCCTGATTTTCGAGAATGGCTGCTTTCATGGGTTGCTTGAAGTTCCTTTACTGTGCCTGATCGTCAGGTGCATGACGGCGGGAAATAGCGTCCAGGTCCGCGAAGTCTGCTAGCAGTTTGCGCGACACACTGCGGTAGACCTGGAATAACGCGTGATAGTGGGCGTGATGCTCCGGCACGGGATCGTATACCTGCCGGTTGGGCAGCAGCCGCTCGACACAGGCTCCGACATTGTTACACAGACCCACGCCATACGCGGTCAGCGCGTAGAGGCCGAGGCTGTGTCCGCCCTTGCCACCGTCAGCACGCCGCGCGACCACGAATGGTTTGCCGTACACGTCGGCCTTGATCTGGCACCACACTGCGCTCTGTGTCGCGCCGCCCGATCCGAGATACTCGTTCACGGTGACACCGTGTTCCTCCGCGATGCGCAGATTGTCGTACACCGCGAAAGCACAGCCCTCCATGATCGCGCGGATGATGTCGGCGCGCGTGGTGTTATATGAGAGGCCGACGAATACACCGCGTGCGGTGCTGTTCCATAACGGCGTGTGTTCCCCCGCTATGTAGGGCAGAAAGATCAGATTGTTTGCGCCGGGGGGTGCTTGCTTTGCTTGTTGGCTGAGCATCTCAAATGGGTTGGTCTGGAGCATGGCAGCGGCGTTCGTTTCGACCTGGCCCAACACATGCTGGAACCAGCCCAACGCGCCGCCGCCGACCGTCCCGGCTTGCAAGATGTACTGTCCTGGGACGACGTGGTGCGAGAAGATCAGGCGCGGCTCCACAACGACCTGTGTCATGCTGACCGCCATACCGCCCGCTTGACCGCCCTGCTCGTTGGTCTGCCCCGGACGTGTGACGCCCGCCCCCAGTGCGCCGGAGGCAGCGTCCAGACAGACCGCGATCACGGGAATGCCCGCGATCAGGCCGGTGTCTTCGGCGGCGCGTGCAGTGACTGTGCTGATCACCTCGGTGCAGTCGTGCAGCGGCGGCAGTTTGTCCAGCGGCACGCCGAGCAAGGCAGCGGCGTCGGCGTCCCAGCGCGCATTGGTGATGTCGAAGCAATGGTAACCGTAGGCCTGGGTATAGTCGCAGGTGAACGCCCCGGTCAGGCGCGCGACGATGAACCCGGAGCAGGTGAGGAATTTGTGTGTGGCGTCGAAAACGTCCGGGTGATGCTGTTGCAACCAGCGTAATTTGGGCGTGATGTACGCCGCGTCGATGGGATTCGCAACCAATCGCACGAGATCGTTTGCCTGGGGGAGTGCGTTAAGCTGCTGTGTTTCGACCTCCGCGCGCCGGTCCAACCAGATCAGCGCGGGGAACAGCGGATCGGCATGGGCATCCACCGGCAATAATGTCCAGCCGACGTCATCTACGCCGATACCCGCTATGTTGCGCGGATCGATGGCGCTCGTTGCCAGTATCTCGCGAATTGTGTCACCGACGGCGCGCCACCAGAGTTCTGCATCGATCTCCGCCCACAACGGATACGGGCGGCGCAGCGGATAGGCGGCGCTCGCCTCCGCGATCTGCGTACCGTGTGTGTCCCACAGCGCGGTTTTGGTGCTGGACGTGCCCACGTCTACCGTGATGATGTACTGCTGCGTCATACGCATACTACCCTGTCTGCGGCGTTATGCGGACGCGATTGTGCCGTCGACATCCCACAAGTCTTCCCAGTCTTGAGCGCCCTCCCACAGAAAGACCTGCCTTTTGATCAAGCGGCAGTTTTTGTCGATGCCTGCGATGGCTTGCATTTCTTCGTCGGTCAGCGGATCGGTGGTAGTGCATTGCAGATTCGATAGATATTCGTTGCGGCGCACGGAAAACGGAATCGGGATTTGCCCCCGTTGCACGGCCCACTTGACGCAGACCACCGCCGGATGCACGTTCAGGCGCTCCGCGACACGCACGATCGCCGGGTCTTCAATGTCTACCGTATCGTCTGTGGTGCGATCACGATCCGGGCGTGTAGGCGAGCCGATGGGCGAGAAGCCAACCGGAACGATGCTGTGATCCACACAATATTGGAACAGCTCCGGTTGCTGGAAGTGTGGGTGCAGTTCCATCTCGTTGCAGGCGGGCTGAATGACGGCGTCACGCCGCAGCAGGTCCAGCTTGGGGATGCTCATGTTCGATGTGCCGATAAAGCGCACTTTACCCCTCTCGACCAGCTTTTCCAACTGCCGCCACGTTTTCATAAAGTTGGCATGGATATATGGCTTGGCGTGCGGATCGCGCGAGTCTACATCAACGCCCGGCGCGTGAAAGTTGGGGAACGGCCAGTGGATCAGGTACAGGTCGAGGTAATCGAGTTGCAGGTCGCGCAGCGATTGCTCACACGCGGGGATCACCTCTTCTTCGGCGTGTTTGTTGTTCCACAGCTTGCCTGTGATCCACAAATCCTCACGCTTGACCTGTCCACTTGCCAGTACCTCGCGCCGCGCCGATCAACGCTTCGTTGTCGTACACGGCAGCGCAGTCGATATGACGGTAGCCTACGGCAATCGCTTCTTTGACGGCAGCGGCAATGTCCTCACCGGAAAAACGATCCGACCCGAATGTGCCCAGACCAATCGCGGGCATGGTGTCGCCAGTGGAGAGCGTGCGGTGCGGCACCTGAGTGGGATCAACACTATCGGCGGCGAGAGAAAACGGTGGGGGGGATGTGTTATCGTTCACAGAGCGCTCCTAAAAAAAGCCTGGGCATAAACGTGACTAACTGGTCGGGGGGATGCTGGATTGGCGGATATGCAACTGCGTCGGTAGGACGATGTCTTGTGGTTCGTCGGGGCCTTCGTTATTCAAGCGTTGGAACAGCAGCGAGGTGGCCTGACGGCCCATCTCGTAGGCGGGCTGCTCGACGATGGTTACAAATGGATCAAGCACAATCGGTGCGGGCAAATCGTCGAATGATACCAACGATATATCATCCGGTACTTTGAGTCCCGCTTCGCGCAGCGCACGAAACGCTCCAATCGCGATAAAGTTGTTGGCGGCGAACAGTGCGGTGGGGCGCTGTGGTTCGCTGAGCGCCTGCTTCGCAGCCTGGTAGCCACCTTCGACGCTGAAAGAGGTGAAGTAGACGCGGTGGGCTTCGTGATCCATCCCGGCTTCACGCATAGCTTTCTGATAGCCCTGCACGCGGTCAATCGACGAGGTGATCTTGAACGATCCCCCCATCGCGGCAATGCGTTCGTGGCCCAGGTCCAACAGATGCCGGATCAGGTCATACGCGCCCTGCTCTGAATCACAGCGCACAATGTCCACCTGCATATCGGGCACGCGGCGATCTAGCAACACAAACGGCACGCCGTGCGTGTTCAAAAATTTGATGGAGGCGGCGGCTTGTTCGGTGGGCACGAGCAGCAGCCCGTCCACCTGTTTCTGAGTCAGCACGTTGACGTACTGGGCTTCTTCGGTGGCGGATTCGTCGGTGTTGCAGAAAAACACGCTGAAGTTGTGTTCGTTGGCGACATCTTCTACACCGCGTGCGATGGTGGTAAAGAAGGGGTTGGTGATATCGGTGACTATCAGGCCGATGGTGCTGGTTTTCTTAAAACGCAGGCCGCGCGCGAGCGCATTGGGGATGTAGCCCAGTTCGAGAATGGCGGCTTCGACACGTTCGCGCGTTTCCTGGCTGATGTATCCCGAATCGTTGATCACCCGTGAAACGGTCATCTTAGAGACGCCTGCGCGTTTGGCTACATCAGCAATTGTAATCATCAATGGCTCACAGTCTACATAAAAAAGCATGTTACCGTTAACATACCATGAAAAAAAAGCGCTGTCAAGAGCATCAGGGGGTAAGTTCAGGGCTGACACGTTCAAATATAGATCTAACCGCAGCGGTGAAGCTTTTTTGTTGTATGAAGCGTTAGTCTTTGGCAGGGCGTGGTGGCAACTGCACCTCTGGCTGCACCTCTACGCCGGGGAACAACTCGTCGAAGTGTTCCGGCGCAAACTCGCGCGCCATCTCGGACGTGAGTGCGTTCGCGGCACAGATCGCCCCGTAGAGGTCGGCGCTGCGGCGGTGTGTGCGTTCCTGCGTGTCATGGTCACAGCCGATTAGCCCAAACCGGAAACGCGGATCGTAGCCCTCGGCCCACTCGAAGTTGTCCGTCAGGGTCCAGAAGAAGTAGCCCTTCACCGGGTAGTTGAAGTTGAGCGCACGCCACACGCTGCGCAGGCTGCGGATCATGTGCAGCGGGCGGAATTTGTCATCCGCATCCGCGACGCCGTTCTCAGTGATATACAGCGGCTTGCCGGTGCGCTCCGTGAGCCACTTGATATGCTCGAACAAGCCCTCCGGCCAGATTTCGCCCACCGAGTCGTCCGGCGCGGGGATGCCGCCACCACACGGGGCGGTTTGCTCGATGAACAACTGCCCTGGCTTTAGCGGGTTGAAGCCCACCAGGAAGCGATAGTAGTAGTTCAGCCCGATCCAGTCGAGCGTGTCGCGTGCGGCGGGCACGGATGCCTTGAAGCCGGGGAAGCGCAGATCGCCTGTCATCAGTGCTTCGACCCACGCGCGGTTGAACAGGTGACGTACCGCATTGTGCGCGGGACGGTGCAGAAATTCTGGTCGGCGGCGCTTGAGGCTGATCTGGTGCTTGGCGAAACCGACCTGTGCGGCGGGGTGGATTTCCTTGATCGCGTGGTACGCGGCAGCGTGTCCGCGCAGCATGTGTTCTGCGACGCGGAACATCTGGCGCAGATTGGTTTTGCCGGGAGGGAAACGTCCGAGCAGATAGCTCTGCGTGGCGTAGACCATCGGCTCGTTGATCGTACCCCACATCGTCACGCGGTCGCCGAGCGCTTCGATCACGATACGCACGAATTCCTCGAAATATTGCACGATGTCGGGGTTGGCCCAGCCGCCGCGTTCTTCGATCCACAGTGGGTTAGTGAAGTGGTGCAGCGTGACCAGCGGTTCCATGCCACGCTCGCGCAGCGCCGCGATCATCTGCGCGTAGTGGTCCAGCGCGTCCTCGTTGATTTCGCCGGGTTGTGGCTCGATGCGGCTCCACTCGACGGAGAAGCGGTGTGCGTTGTGGTGCATGGCGGCGGCACGGTCGAAGTCCTCGACGTAGCGCCCACCCCACCAGTCACACGCGCGTCCGGCGGTGTGGCCTTCGTGAATGCGTCCGGGCTGTTGTTCCCACGCGGCCCAGTTGTTATTTTCGTTGCCGCCCTCGACCTGGTGCGCGGCGGTTGCTGCGCCCCACAAAAACCCTGGTGGAAAAGTGAGCGAAAAATCGACCATCAGGATTGCTCCATTCATTCACCCGCGTGCTTCTTCAAACGGATTTGTATACCACTTGGGCCTTATGCTAGTTTTAGTTGATTGAAACGCAGTCTCCCGGTATGGTTTGGCA
>CBEVZO010000206.1:0-6513 GCA_965554365.1 uncultured Anaerolineae bacterium | reverse complement strand
TTGCAGCGCGGGAATCCAGGTATTGGCGGCGTGGCGGGCGGCGCTGATCACGCCCCAGCGTACGATGTCGGCCATGATGGTTGCTCCTTAGTGAGTAAATACCCTTTGATCTTACCGAATAAACCGGGAGATAGTTTTTAGGTGGTCCAACAAACCGGGCGGACGTGGCTTTTGATTTTCGTGTTGGCAGCCGGGACATATCCATATGTCTGCTAGTGGCAGCGCATCGAGTTGGATGTCGCGCGTGCCCCTCGTACGGTGTTGGTGTTCCAACGTGGCGATTTCCTCCGGCGTAAACGGATGCTCGATGCCATACGTGCCTTTGCCGATGAAGTCCAGTACATTCTCAGCGATGAATTGCACTACTTCAAGGGGCACTGCCGGATCGGGGAACTGCACCTTGACCGGCGGGAAATCGGTGACGCGCTGCTCTATCGACGAGCGCGTGATCAATAGATCGTAATAGTGCAGTAGTGTGAGGGCTGCTTCGGCGTCATCGGTTTCCAGATGGCCCCACCCTTCTTTTTTTCCGCGCCCGGCACACGGCAGCCGCGTGCGACGGTGGCATTGCGCGCACTCGCAAGTCAAGATGAAGCGGATCGCATACGAGACACTCCACGCCGCGTGACCGCCGCGAAAATGCGCGTGGGCAGGCTGCAACCAATAGCGGAACAGCGCGATATGGTGAATGGTTGTAAGGCCGGACAGCTCCAACACGTCTGGTACGTCCAGCACCAGCATGGACCCTTTGGGCGGCACAGTGAACCGAAGCGTACTACCACACGCCGCGCAATAGCGATCCGCAGCGGCGTTGGACGTGCCGCAGTAGACGCAGCGCGCGGTCAGGGATGCTGTGTCTACGTTCCTTTCCGGGGTGGGCTGATCGGTTCCCAACAAGGCGCTGCATTGGTCACAAAAACGATTGGTGCGCGGATTCGCCGTGTTGCAGTGCGGGCAGGGACGGCCTTCAGGTGTTGTGAGCGTGGGCGGTGCATTCTGCCTCAGGGGTGAGCGTGTGGGACCAGGGCCGAGCTTGTGCAGCCCTTTTTGCGCCAGTGCGTTGTCGGGATCAAGCGCCTGCACACGTTCCAGGCAGAAACGGCGTTCTTCGCGCGTCTGCGCCACGTTGCAGAGCCATAGCCATGTTTGCGCGGCTTGCGGATCGTCTCGTACGGCCTGCATGAAATAGCGTCGCGCCTCGTCACGCTGACCGTTTTTGTAGGCGGCGATGCCAGATTTGAGGGGGGATTGGTTCATGGGCCTACCCGATCACTAGCGTGAGGATGATCATCTGGTGGGAGTTTACCCTGGGCCATCGGCGTGTTCTTGAACGTCTGTCTGAAATAGCCCAACGCGACGCCGCGACCGTTTTTCTTGTTGTAGCGTAGGGCATAGAGCTTGTATTTTCGCTTGCTGAACGCGGCCTCACACGCATCAATGCAGATGATGACGGTTGTTCTACCCCAAAACATACGCTTGAACCAGTCGATGTCAGCGTCTTCGATTACCGGGCGGAACAGATAGCGTTCCTGCGCACCGCCGCCCATCGTGATCGCAAACTGATCGATCACCACATCAATGCGCGCGTAATCGCTGGGCTGGTTAAACTCCACGCCCCCTGTGCGGCGGCGTGTGGCATGAGACACAAAATGTTTATAGGTCGCGATATACAACGCGCGTTCGTGCGCTGTGATTTTGCCCTGTTCCAACGCGACATTCACCTCGCGCTCGATGGTATAGGGCAGTTCGACTTCATACACACGCAGCGGTGGCGTGATCCAGTTGCGCATGAGGAGTAGGTATACTGCCAACACGGTTGTGGTGATGATGATCACCGCGACAAATGCGATATCCAGCGGATCGACGGTTACTTCCGCAGTGGTGTTTTCTTGCACTGTATTGAAGTACATACCAAACAACTGCATCTGCATACACACAAACGCGTTGTTGCCCAGCGCCATCGCCACCGCGAGGTTGTATCCGCGCCGTTCCCCTTTCGCCAGCATATCGACGATGCCCAGATTAATGGAGGTCATGGCGATATTCCAGATGCCAACTAATACGTTTCCACTCGCTATGTAATGAACGCTCGCGGTCAGCCACGCCAGACTCACGATTACAAATAGGAGCAAAGCGAGACCGATGATCAACGGGTTGCCTTGCCGGGGATCGGCGGCGTCCGGCGTGGTGAATGGCGTATCTGCGTCCGATAACGCGGTGATGACGTGCGCCAGCGAGATGCCGCAGTGGGTGCAGAAATGCGCGTCGGGCCGGTTGGAATGCTGGCAGCGGGGACACACTAACGGTTCGGATGTGGCTGTAACGGCGTCTGTCTGGTGAGCAGACGCAGAGATCGTATTCCCTGGGATTTTCCGTGCCCCGGTCATGGGGGCAGCGCAGTGCCCGCAGAACTGTGCGGTAGCGCGGTTGGGATACTGGCACTTGGGACAGGCTAATTTATGCGCGGGGTCTTTAGTTCCACGTTGATGCACTTGCACACCGCGTATGCCGCCGGACAAGTCCCGCGCGATACGCAGTTCGGAATGGCAGTGTTCACAGGTGTGCATATTGTGGTCGGGTTGGATCGTAAAAGTCACCAAGCACACCGGACATCTTGCGCCGTTGGTCATCTCCTCCCCCTCGCTGATTGCTGAGTAGCTACTGGGCGTCTACGGCGCGACGAGCGGCAGCGCGAGACACGCGGACGGGATATCGGGATTCGCCGCGTCGAGGAACACGTCGCCGCGCGCCCAGGTGAGCGCGTTGAAGCGCCACCACGTAAAGCCGTCAGCGCCCACCGCGTAACCATCGGCCTGCACCTGCTGATTCTGGCTCATGACGCCCGCCTGCGCATACGTTTCTCCCGGCCCGTTGTAGATCGTGGCTTGCGGCTGTCGCACCGTGAGAATGCACGCGCCGCCGGTCGGGTCTGTGCCGGTGGTTCCCGTTGCGCCGTTGTCCGGCAGATCGGTGATCAGCGGGAGGCCGAGGCACGCGTTTGGGACGGTGGTGTTGGCAGCGTCCAGGAACGCATCGCCGCGCATCCATGTGTTATCTACCAGCCGCCACCACGTAAAACCGTCGGCGGCTGAGGCCCAGCCCGATGCCTGGATTTGCTGGCCTGCGTTGAGTGTGCCCGTGAGCGTGTACGACTCGGCGGGACCGCTGCGCAGTGTTGCCTGTGGTTGGCGCACGGTGAGTGTACACACGCCGCCCGTCGTGTCAGCGGCATCGGCTCCTGCGGGCAGGGCGGGAAGTTCTGTCACGGGCGGGAGTTGCAAACACACGGTGGGCACTTGCGGCACGGCGGCACTGATGAACGCATCGCCGCGCACCCATGTCCCATCACTGATGCGCCACCACGTATAGCCGTCGGCGGCTGAGGCCCAGCCGGTCGCCTGGACCTGTTGCCCACCCGCCAACGTGTTCGTCAACGTGTACGCGAGGCCGGGGCCGGTGCGCTGATTCGCTTGTGTGCCTTGCACAGTCAGGAGGCACGCGCCGCCAGAGGTGTCGGCGGTAGGATAAGCGGGCACAGCGGGGACGGCAGTCGCGGCAGGGGGCGCATAGTTGGTCACGGGGGCCAGCGTGAGGCACACCTGCGGAATATTGGGGTTGGCGGCGTCAATGAACGCGTCACCACGCACCCATGTCCCATCGTTAAGCTGCCACCACGTATAGCCATCATCGGCGGAAGTGGCCCAACCGACAGCTTGCACCTGCTGCCCCGCGACGAGTGTTGCCGTGTGTGTGTACGTGAGGCCGGGTCCGGTGCGCTGATTCGCTTGCGCGCCCCGCACGGTCAGGGTGCAGCTTGCCAGTCCGCCCTGACCGGACGTTTGCGGGATCGCGGTGGGTGCGGGCGCGGATTGCTGTCCGGTGACGGCCCACAGCGAGAGGTATGTCGCGCCGCCCGCCGCAAGATAGCGTCCATCCGCGCTGAAGGCGACGCTGTTCACGGGGCCGCTGAGGGTCAACGGGAAGCGCAGTTCGGCCCCGGTCACGGGATTCCACAGCCGCACGGTGTTGTCCTCAATGCCGCCGCCCGCCGAGGCGATTAGCGTGCCGTCCGGCGTATAGGCGACATCGTTCAAGTTTTCGGTGTGGCCCTGCATCTGCACCACTGTCGTGGCGGAGGCCAGATTCCACAGCCGCAGCGTTTTGTCGGCGCTGGTCGAAACGAGCGATCCCCCATCCGGGCTGAAGGCGATGCTCGTCACGGTGGCGGTGTGCCCGCTGAGGACCATCAATGTCGCGCCGGTTTGCACATCCCACACACGGATTGTGTCGTCTTCGCTGCCCGCTGCGAGGCTGCGCCCGTCTGGTGAGAATGCCACGCTGGTCGCGTAGGAGGTCAGGCCGCCGAGGAAGTTTTCGAGGACCGGTGTACCGGAGGAGGTGTTCCACACGTAGATCACGCCGTCATCGCTGGCGGCGGCGATGCGCGTCCCATCCGGGCTGTACGCGACCTCGCGCACGGCGGCGTTGGGACCAGTGAGTTGCGTTTCCTGCCCGCTGCCCAGGTCCCATAGGCGCACGACGTTATCCTGGCCGCCACCCACGAGTGTACGTCCGTTGGGCGCGAAGGCGATGCTATTGATACGGTTGCTGGCGCTGCGGAAGGTGAACAGGGTCGTTACGGTAGTCACTTGCCACACGCGCACCGTACCGTCCAAACTGCCCGCTGCGAGGAACACGCCGTCCGCGCTGAAAGCCACGCTACTGACTTCCGCGCTGATGTTGCCCGCGTCCACGTCAAACAGCCGGTTGACCTGTGTGGCGGTGTTGGCGCTGATCGCGATGCTGGGCGCGGCGGTGATCTGCGGGGCAGCGGTGATAGGCACAGCGGTGGGTGGCGCGGCGGTGATGGTCGGCAGGGGTGGTGTGGTGGCTGCGTCGCCGCCGTAAGGCACGATGATGGTGTCGGGTTCATCGCCAAACAACACCGGCCACAACAGCACAGTCAGCAGCGAACACATAAAGAAGCCCGCCGCGAGCAGCAGCACCACGTTAAACCAGTTGATGCCGACGCTCTCATCTTCGCCGTAGCCAGTTTTTTTGCGGACAGTACGCCTGAACAGGTTCATGGTGGTTTACGCCCCGATACATAATCAGCGCAGATGGTGCGTGTATCATCTTAGCACGATTCGGTTGTGAGGGAGAAACCGCAATAGTGGGGGGATGTTGTGATGTGCTCGTGTGACGAGATGATTATGTGTAGGGTGCGTAGCTCGCCTGAGCCGCAAAGACTGTGCAGCGCAAGCGTTGTATTGGTGACATACACGATGGGCCGTGAAACGGCCTATGATCCGAGGGCGCTTGAGCGCCCTTTGTATTTGAGTAGCTGCGGGGTTCACTCCGCAGCTAACCTGTGCCAAATTTCACCAGATGTGCTGCACAGATTGTAAACACAATCCTCACCAGCGGGCACATGATTTGTCGCATTATGACGAAGTTTATTCATTGTGCTGGGGTGTGGGTTCCGGCAAGCGCCACACCAGCGGCACAGCGATCAGTGTCATGACGGCCACGATCAAGAAGGCCGCTTTTAACCCGGCAGTGTCGCCAATGACCCCGATCAGCACCGCATTGATCGACCGGATGAAAAACGCCAATAGCATAAACAGACCGTTGCCCGTCGCGCGGTGGTCGGGCAACTGTTCCAGCACTACCGCTTGCAGCACAGGGGTGACGGATAGGCTTGTGAAGCCCAGCAAGATCAGCACCGGAAGCATGACCCAGCCGCTGATGTTGAGGAACAGGATCAGCAGCAGGCCAGAACCGGTCAACGCGGCGGCGATGGTGCGTTTGCGTCCCAGGCGATCACTGATCGTGCCCCCGAACAGCGCACCCGCGACGCCCGCGAAGAACCAGACGGACAGCGCCGCAGTGGCTTGACCCAGCGAATACCCGTCGCGTTCCAGCATCACGACCAGGAAGAAACTCAAGCCGGTGATGAGAGGAGTGCGCAGCAGCATCAAGCCGGCCAGCGGCAGAAAGAGCCGCTTGAATTCGGGCAGCGCATCACGGAGGCGACCCCGTTGGCGATCCGACTTGGTGGTGACGTTGCGCAGTCGCCAATAGAGTACGCCAGACGCGATCCAGCCGATCAGCGCCAGCCGCCACAGACCCTCTAGCTGCCATTCGCCCAGCCCCCACGTGACGAGCAGCGGGCCAGCGGAACGTGCGAGTTCGCCTGCCGCCATGAACAGGCTCATGCCTTTGCCGACCTGCCGTCCGGCAATGCGCCCGATCATGGCGGGGGCGGGGACATGGAAAGCGGCGGAACTCGCCCCCGTCGCAAAGAGCATCACCGCCAGCAGCCAGAAGCTCGACACGGCGCCGATGACGCTCATCAGCGTGCCGGTGATCGCTGGCGCAAAAATCAGCAGATAACGCAGATTGCGCCGGTCCGCGAGGTAGCCCAATGCGACATTCAGCAGCGAGGGCAGTTGCATAAAGACCTGCAACGATCCCGCCTGCGTGAGCGACATCGAGAGTTTGTCGATCAGC
>CBEVZO010000205.1:0-6519 GCA_965554365.1 uncultured Anaerolineae bacterium | reverse complement strand
CGCAATCCACCCCGACATCGTTACCCGCCGGGCCGACGCTGGTGCCGACAGCAACACTAGTTCCCGGTAGCTCCCCCGCCGCAGCCCCACTCGTGGCCGGGCACGCAGTTCCTGCAAGCCGAGCAGCACGCCCTGCGGCCCGGCTACTCATCGCGGGCGTAGACGCGCATATTGAAACCGTTGTAAGGGAACTTGCCCACCAACACGTAGCCCCGCGCATCGAAGTAGCCGTCGCGCTGTAGCGGCGTGAGTACACAGCACGTTCCCACACTGGGATCGAAGATGAACGCCTCCGCACCGATCGCGTCCCAGATTGCTTCCAGCGACCCGTCGCCGTACTTCACGCGCTCAGATGGGCGCATATGCGACGGCGTGCGCGGGGCCACGAAGCGATACTCGTGCAGCCAGAAGAAATGATATACCTCGCCGGAGACAGTTGCGCCCGGTTCGACGTTGTCCAACACCCCCTGCACACCGGGCGGTGGCGGCGGTTGGACCGGTTCGCGGTGGATCACGTGTGCCAGCGGGGCACTAAGCGTGACGCCGAGCTGCGGCACCAGGAACAGCATAAACGCAGCGGCGACAGGGGTCATCAAGGGCCGGGGCCTGTGATGGTGTCGCCGGAGTCCTTCACCAAAAAGCGCGCCGATAGCTATCCCGCCAATGGGGATAATGTGGACGACAAGCTGATCCCATGCCACGCGTGCCATTAGCCCCAGGGCCACCGGGCCGAGGATCGCCAGCAGCACCAACGAGGCGTCAAAATCGCGTCGCCGCCACAGCGCCGCGCCCACGCCCAGCGCGATCAGGGCCAACTCAAGCTGAGAAAAACGCGCGATATTGGCGATGTGATCATGCACGGCATTCAGGAAATCAAGCACCGAGTGGGGATTGCGTGGGCGGCGCACATCGAAAAACGTCCAGAATTCCGGCCCGGCCTGGATCGTCATGCCAAGCACCATCCCGATCAGCCCGCCGATGCCATATAGCCACATGCCACGTTCCGGCATGAACTGTCCGCGCCGCGCGCGCGCTATGTAGCGCGGTAGATAGAGGCTGATGAGCAGTACCACGCCGATTCCTGAGGCGTGCATGTGCGCGACCATTCCCAGCCCGATCACCATGCCGCCGAGCAGGTGCAGCACCCCCCGGTTGCGTTTGAGCGCTTCACTGTACAGCAGCAGCGACAACGCAACCGCCAGCGCCAGTCCGATATCATGGCGGATGCGCGCCCCGACCATCAGCGTCGCGCTGGCGAACAACACCCCTGCAGTGAACAGTCCAGTGGTCGGACTGTTGTATAAGTTGCGCGCGGCCCAACCGGTGATGCCCGCCGTGATCAGCGTGAGTGTGAAAGTGTATAGACGTGCTTGCCACATCCCAATGCCCACCAATTTCGACCAGTAGGCAAAGGGCACGTAGTAGCGCGGAATCCAGGTGTACGATTTACCTTCAAATCCCTCGCCGCCCAGGTACAACCAATCGGTTAATTCGCCAATTTCATTGTAGCTGACCAGCCACGAAAGATGAATGCCTTCATCAGCGTATTGGATCGAGGGGTAGACCGACAATCCATAGACGCGGACCCCGATCACTACCAGCACGACGACGAATATCCCAACCACGACCGAAGGGGTGCAGTGCAACGGCGTGCCCACCCCATCCAGCGTCCAGAAGATCAGCGCCAGACTGACTGCGATCATTAACGCGCTATGCGGGTAAATCCACTCCGGGCGGATATTGAGGCCAAACCCCAGCAAGAACAGATTCCCCACAGCGACCAGGGGCCAGCGTACCCAGGCCGCACGCGCGCGCAGCAGCGGGATACGCGCCGGAGCCAGCCACAGGGCCAGGGCGATCATGCCTAGCGCAATGCCAGCGACAACTGCCGCAAGCACCAGAAATGCGGTGCTGTTGCCCTTGTTCTCCTGAAATATCACATAATAGCCGAGGTGCAGCAGCAGCAAAATGTGCAGGGTGGCGACCACACGCCATGTACGTTGCAGACGGGAAATATCGTCCAGCATATCCAGTGTCTCCTGTTTCGTGGATTGTCCAAGCACCGCCGAACTAGCGCGCCCGCCGCAGTACCATTCCCGGCAGGGCGCGCAGTTCCTGCAAGCCGAGCAGCACGCCCGCGATCACGAATGTCACGCCGCCGACGCCCGCCAGCACCATAATGCGCAGCGCGGTGATGATGAAGCCCGCGTCGTGCCAGTCCAGCGCGCCGAACACCGCATCCACGCCCAGGACCGCCGCGCCCATGATCACCGTCGCCGCGAGGGTGCGCAGGGTGGTCGCCGCGAGTTGGTTTTCGTCGATGTTGCCCCACCGCCGCTTGAGGATCACCAGCAGAATCGCGAGTTCCACCAGGAACGTCACCGAATAGCCGAGCGCCAGCCCGCCGACGCCTGTCACGCCCGCGACCTGATCGCGCAGATTGTCCGCCGCGCCGGTCAGCGTCGCCATGCCCGCCGCGTGGTCGCCCACCGCGACATGTTCGCCCCACTGCGCGAACGCCGTATCCACTGTGCCGTCAAAATTGCTCACGAAGCCCAGGTACAACCCGCCGACGATGATCACGTTCACGGCGGCAGCGATCAGCGCGGTCCACAGCGGTGTGACGGTGTCCTTGTCCGCGTAGAAGCTGCGCGCGACGATCTCGTGCAGGCTCTGGAAGATCAGGCCAAACGCGAAGAATTGCAGCGCCCCGTAGACCATGGCGCTGTCGTCGGCACTGAATGCGCCGCGTTCGAGCAGGCTGATCATGGGCTTGCCGATCAGGATCAGGCCCACCGCCGCCGGAAGTGTGGCGATCAGCACAAAGCGGATTGCGCCGGACATCGTGCTGCGCCGTCCCTCTTCGTCACCGACTTCGCTGAACGCCGCCAGCGTCGGGAACACGACAAAACCCATCGCCGTGCCGATCAGCGTTTCGGGGATGTTCATCAGCCGGTAGCCCCAGTCGAACGCGCTCACCGCGCCGCTGCCCATGCGGGACGCGATGTTGTTGAACACAATCGTGTTGAACGCGACCACGAACAGTCCCGCCACGCGCGGTAGCATCAGCCGGATCACGCGCCGCAGCGCCGGATCGCCCCAACCGAATTGGGGCCGCCACGTCATGCGGTAGCGGAAAAGACCGGGAATCTGCACGCTGAAGTGCAGCACCGCGCCGATCACCGCGCCCCACGCGATGCCGTACACGCCGAATGGCCCGATCAGCGTCGCCACGCCGAACAGAATCCCCACGTCGAACAGGATCGGCGCGAGGGCGGGCAGCAGAAAATGATTGTGGCTGTGCAGAATGCCCTGAAACATGCCGCTGACGCTAAAGATCAGCGTGGAGATCAGCAGGATGCGCATGAGCGTCACGGTCTGATCGATTTTGTCGCTCTCGAAGCCCGGCGCGACGACGTGTTCCACGAGCCAGGGCGCAGCGACGAAACCAATCACGCTCAGCAGCAGCGTGACGATGAAGACTGTGTTGATCACCCGGCTGGCGAGTTCCCAGGCCCCCGTGCGATCTCCGCGCGCCAGAAAGCCGCTGAACATGGGGATAAACGCATAGCTCAGCGCGCCGCCGCCGATCAGCAGCACGATCTGTTCAGGAATGCGGTTCGCGGTCACGAAGGCGTCCCACTCATCGCCGACGCCAAACACGCTGGCGATGATGAATGTCTGTGCGAGGCTGATCAGCTTGGCGGTGGCGAAAGCGACCATCAGGATGATCGTGTTGCGCGCCATGCTGGTCGCGTCGCTGGTCGCTTGATGCTGTGGGGCGGCGGTTACGTTTTCGGTCATGGTGTCGGGGTCGAGATCGGGATATTAGAGATACAATCCGGGCGAATGTTTATTGCAGTGAAATGGATCCAGCCGAAAGTTTCTCCGGTGTATACAAAGAACCAATCCCCGTCTTGATCACGCTCATAAATCGCCAGGGCTTGAGCATTCGTCAGCACTTCAATTGTTATGCTGGCTGGATCTGGAGCCGCTTTAACTTCCGCCCCATTCTGAATGACATCACCTGAACAAGCGCCCTGTGATAGGTCAGGGGTTGCGGTGGGGAATGGTGTCTGAGTGGGAGTACTCGTCGGCGTCGCGGTTGAGGTTGACGTGAGTAATGGCGTGGGGGTTAGTGTGAGTGTCATGGTTAACGTCGGCGTTGGCGTAGGGCTTGGTATAAGGGTAGGTGTCAGGGAAAATTCAAGGGTCACGGTCGGTGTAGATGTCACGGTTGGTGTCAGCGTGGTGGTGGGCGTGCTGGTATACCCTGCGACCTGCAAGGTGTTGATATCGTCTTGTAGTTGTGCGATTTCATGATCATGCTGTGCGCAGATTATTAGCGCGAACAGGCTCGACAGAAGTGCCAAGACAGCGAGTGCCAACAGCGCTTGAAGGCTTCGTGATGCCCATATCGTAGTCTGCTGATCGGGAGGTTCCGGCGCTACAATGATTGCACGTTGTTTTGTTTGTGATGTATGTGGATCGTCGTATGTGGACAACGCGTGTCTCCCTTTCGGTGTGTCAATATCCGCCTCTAGCATATAACTCTATTGTAGCTATGGCAAACTCTTGTCACCATAGCACCACAGTGCCACAGTCTGTAATGCTCTGCGGCGCTGATCCCGTTTGGCGCGATAGAGATTTGTGGATGGGGGATGTATCGCATACCATCCCCCATCCGTGCCAGCCTTAGGGTTGAGCCGGGTAAATGACAGGGTGAATAAGCAAGGGGTTTTCCAGGATGAGGTTCAAGCCGTTACGCCTGATCTGAACTGCCAGCGTGTATCCGGTCCCGGCTGTTGGGGCTGGAAGATTACAACCATCAAGCGTGACATCAAATCCCATCATATTCTGACCGCGTTCGATGGGCTGTGTGATGATGTCGCAGGCAATCGGACTGCCTAAGGTATCGTACAGGTCACCAGTAAGGGTGATTTCTGCCCGGTGGGATTTTACCCACAGGCTGTCTTCAGGCGCAACTTCCAGGGTGATAGTCAGCGGTTGCCCGTAATGGAGCGCCGGCCCTGCATTGTAGTTCAAGTGGACGGGTTGTACCGTAAATGGGCAGTACGCAGGTTGTACCCCGATGATGGCGTTGTTGAACTGCGGGGTAACCCATAGGTTATATTGGCTCAACTCGCCCTGTCGTTCATTTACCGGCAGCACCTCAGGAGCCTGCTGGATAGTGAGACGGTAGGTCGCCGGTGGATGGACGGGGATCATTTGTACAGGATAATCGTTGGGAGAGATCACCGTTTTGTTGAACCAGTTAATGTCTGGAAATGCTGTATGCGACAGCACCTCGGCGGGGTTTTCCGCTGGGCGGATGCTGAGTTGCCACTCGATCGGGTCGCCTGGATAGTGGCTTGCCTGGGGATGTTCGCAGGTGAGTGCTATGCGTACCGGCTCGACTTGGATCGCGGGTGGGGGATTATATGCACAGGGCAAAGATGCTAACGTGCCTGTATTGTTGTTCATCAACTGAAATTCGAGATGGTAGATTCCGGGTGCTTGGGTCATCAAGTGGCCGGTATACAGTATAGGACCACCAGACAATGGTATCGGATCAAGCGAGACTTGGTCACGCGTAACGGCGAGTTGCGGCTCATAGCCTATGAGTTGTTGCGGCAGCACTTGTGACGAGAATTGGGCCGCGACCTCTACCTCTTGATACTGGAAGAAGCGCCCTTGTTGTATGGGGATACCGTTGTGATCGGTGATCGCCATGTCTACATAATCGGCAACGACATGCACCGATGCGGACGAAGTGGTTTGATACACCGTGCCGATGGTCCAGGGGCCGGGTTCTGGATGGGTGATTTCCCAATATTGCGTGATAGTAGTGGCGTTGCCATAACCCCTTGGCCCAGGGAAGTTGCGAACTGTGACATACGGGTCCAGACTGGGTTGGATGGGATGGGCCGTGTAAGGGCGGTAAACTGTTAATACGTTGGAGGTCACCACCTGCGGATCATAGGTCGTGATAATCCGGATGCGGTCTGTAAGCGGATCGACATCCAGCGTGATCGCGGTGCCCTGTGTGGGGTGGGGAAAGTTTGTACACTGAAAACCAGGACGTCCGGTCACCATATTCAGATCGCGGAGCATGGTCCCCGCAGTAGTAATCAGTGTGGAACGTATCTCTTCTGTCCGGCGGAGGAAGATCGTATCCCCGCCCCTGCCGAGGACATTGTTCCAGTATGCGCCGAGACGGTGTGTGCCTCCATCCATGAATGGGGTGTTCACGATCACGAAGAAGATGTGTTCAAACTCCAATGTACCATCATAGCCGAGGAGCGTTTGCCGCAAGTCTCTCAGATGGTCCTGCATGGCGTCTTTATCGTTGGGATTATTCGCATTGCAGCCCGCCCCATTTGCGAGACACGGAATACCATCAGTGATAGTGATGATGCTGCGAAATCGCCGTGTGGTTTCGATGTTGGGCATCTGGTTGTGCGGCGGGTACGCAAAAACATTGTTCACTGCGGTGTTGATGGCAGCTACATAGTCTGT
>CBEVZO010000204.1:0-6529 GCA_965554365.1 uncultured Anaerolineae bacterium | reverse complement strand
CGGCATCGGTGTGCAGGTGCGCCTAAACGAGCGCGGGATGTTTGAACTTTATCCATTTCGTGACGGACCAGCCGCCGAGGTGGGCATCACAGACGGGGAAATTCTACTGGCGGTTGATGGTGTGCCCATCGCTGCTGGCGAACGTGTGGATGTGGTAGACCGGCTCCTGCGCGGCGAAGTCGGTGAGGGGCGTGGTGTGACGATCACTGTGCGCACCCCAGAGGGCGACGAAACACGCGATGTGATGATCGAGTTTGCAGTGGTGCAGGTTCCCTCGGTCGTTTGGCGGACGTTGATCGAGGAGCCGGCGTTTGGCTATATCCAACTGCTGCGTTTTACAGCGCGCACGCCCGATGAACTGCGCACTGCGTTGGCAGAACTGGCTGATCAAGGTATTGTGGCGTTGGTGCTTGATCTGCGTGGCAACTCTGGCGGCTTGCTGCAAGAGTCTGTAGAGGTTGCGGGCGAGTTCCTCGACGGCGGCACAGTGTTTTATGAAGTTCATCGCGACGGCGAAACCGAAGTCACCGCTGATCCAGGCGGTGCGGGGCTGGATCAGCCTCTCGTCGTGCTGATCAACGGGCGCACTGCCAGCGCCTCGGAGCTAGTCGCGGGGGCGCTGCGTGATCGCGGACGTGCCACACTCATCGGACAAACATCGTTCGGCAAGGGGTCGGTGCAATTAATTTTCCGGCTCCCTGATAATTCGTCTGTGCATATCACATCAGCCGAATGGTATACGCCCGCCCGCGTGCCGATAGCTGGCACAGGACTGGAGCCGGACATTAGCATGATCCCGGCAGAAGATGGGCGCGATGTAGAACTGGGCGAAGCGATCCGCTATTTACATGCTGAGCTTGGTCAAGTAGCCGTACAACAGTGAAATGCTGTATTGGTAGTCACAGAAAAGGTGTAACATATGTCTATGGATGTGCCGTCCGACCTCGGACTCAATTCGCCTGCGCCTTCACGTTCCACTGAGACCGCCGCGACCGCGCGCATATTGGTGTGGGTTTTGGTGACGGCTGCGATCAGTTTCTTAGGCGGCATCCTCTTTGCGGAAGCTATTGATTCGCCTCACGACAACGACGATTTTGAGATTTTTTGGCAGAGTTGGGACGTGTTAGAGCGCGAATACTACTATGGTGTACCCGAAGATGGTGTACTCATTCGCGGCGCGGTCCAGGGGTTACTGGCGACTACCGGCGACAGATATACCTTCCTTGTGGAGCCACAGCGCGCCGAACTGGATCGCCAGATGACGGCAGGTGAATTTGGCGGCATTGGTGCGTATGTGAGCCAAAACAACGCGGGGCAATTTGTGATTACTATGCCGTTCAACGATTATCCCGCCGAAGCCGCTGGCCTTGAAGCTGGGGATGTGATTACTGCGATTGACGGCACATCGATTGTGGGTTGGACACAGGACGCGGCTGTCGGGTTGCTGCGTGGCGAAATCGGCACGCGTGTTGAGGTCACAGTTTACCGCCCCGACGAGGATCGTGAGTTCACGGTCGAGATCAGGCGTGCGCGTGTGGAACTACCCACTGTCTACGCGACAATGTACGGCGATGTGGGCTATGTGCGTTTGTTTAGCTTCAATGGGCTGGCAACTGAGCTCCTGAATCGTGAGATTGGCGAACTGCTTGACCAGGGTGCGCAGGCATTGATCTTTGACTTGCGCGACAACCCTGGCGGTTTGTTGGATCAGGCTGTCAACGTGAGCGATCTGTTCCTTGAAGATGGACTGATTCTCACACAGCGTAGCCGTAATGAAGATGACGAGATATACCGCTCCAACGACGGCGATCTGGCCGAGGATGTGCCGTTGGTCGTGCTAATCAACGGTGGTAGCGCCAGCGCAGCCGAAGTAGTGGCCGGGGCGCTATACGACCGCGAACGTGCCACCCTGATCGGGCAAACGTCCTTCGGTAAGGGACTGGTGCAGCATGTGTACGATCTGGATGACGGCTCGCAATTGCATGTCACGGTATCATTGTGGTTCACGCCGAATGAAACCCTGATCCAGGATCAGGGACTTGCACCAGATATCACCGTTGATGTGCTGGCGGAGCCTGACATCGAAGACGATCCGTACATTGATGCAGCCCTGGATTACTTTGCCACACAAGGTGTTGTAGAATTAGCCATAGATAACGAATGATGTGCTGTTGGAAAGTGAGCAAGACGACAATGGCGGAAACGAACCGGAAAGTGGTGTCCAGGAATCGTAAGGCACGCCATGATTACGAGATACTAATTACCTATGAAGCGGGGCTGGTACTCACTGGCTCCGAAATTAAGTCGATCCGTGAAGGACGTGTGAATCTGCGTGAGGGCTTTGTGCAACCGCGTGAGGGGGAATTGTGGCTGCTGAACACGCATATCGCCACCTATGAGCAGGCGGGAAAGCATGGTCACGAACCGTTGCGTCCGCGCAAGTTGCTGCTGCACCGCAAAGAGATCAACCGTATCATTTCCCAGATACAGGAAAAGGGCCTGACAGTGATTCCCACGATCATGTATCTCAAACGCGGACGGGCCAAAGTGGAGATTGCGCTGGCGCGTGGTAAGAAAAAGTATGATAAGCGCGAATCGCTACGCAAACAAGACAGCAAACGCCAGATTGAGCGTGCGCTGCATAGCCGGGAGTAAATGGTGTTTCCCTGGCGGCGTTCTCGGAAACCGGCTGAACAGCCTCACAATGGGCTACCTCCCGTGTGGCCCACTTCGATTCGGGCGATCAATGATTTACCGCGCGCACAAAAACTCGCGATCTACCAGTCAGTGATCCCCGATTGGGTTTACGAGAAATTGGGCATCAATCGCGCTGACCACACGATTCGCGGCACAGAGGTTGTGCATATCCGCTGTCCTGCGCACAGCAATGTGATGGAACTCTCAATTTGTGGCACACCTGAATCCGATGAGCGTTTGCTATATCTGCACATGGGCGATACGTTCACTTCACAGTTAATCGTGCTGCTGGTCGTGATCAACGATCCGCAGTCGCCTCGCTACAATGTGGATGTAGACGAACACGGTCAACCCACGCAGCTTGGCGTTGACAGCCGCCATGTTCCTGAAGAACGCCGGGCTATGCAAGCTGGATTAGCGCCAGGCCAGGTGCGTCGGGGAATGCGAGTTTTTCGCACAGTCGTCCCCGATTTTGAGCGTTTTGTAACGCGCATGGGCCACGATTTATTTTTCATCGAACCGCTGTTTTACCACAACGCGATTACCTTCGAACGCTATGGTTTTGCCTACTCACGTGGCATCCAGAAAATGAAGATAATTCACCAGGAATTCAGCCCTGGCGAACGGTTGCAC
Organism: uncultured Anaerolineae bacterium; assembly: GCA_965554365.1. Classification (GTDB taxonomy): domain Bacteria; phylum Chloroflexota; class Anaerolineae; order Aggregatilineales; family Aggregatilineaceae; genus CAYRNY01. The sequence continues at coordinate 3,199 of CBEVZO010000204.1, read as the reverse complement.
GCGCAACTTGATGGCTCTACGCCATTCCGTTCCCCGGATGCGTGGCGCACTATCTCCGGGCGTTCCTGGGCCTTGCACGACGGCATTCTTGGCGAGCCATTTACCGGCGTGCAGATGTACAAACGTGTAGGCGTTGATGCTGGCATTTGCACTTTCCCCGATGCGCGTTGGTAACACACTTACCTTGAACTTTGCCTGTAATACTTGTATTACACTCAACACTCCTGATATACAATAACATAGACCTGGGATAAATCTCAGAAAAGGCGTGTTGCCCTATGATTGGTCACGCAAAGCGCCCGATTCTTCAGCGTGCGGCGGTGGAGGCAGTACTCAATGCGCTGCGTGGTAGTGATGATTTGGGAAACCACGCCCTCAAAAACTTCGTCATCATCCGCGAACGGCTTGCCGAGCCCCATATGCTAGCTGGCGAACAAGCGGTTGACGTTGTGATCATGGATTATGTGGTAGAGATCATTCTCGAACACTTGTCACGCGTGCGCGCACTTTGCGATCTCCCTGCTCCAGACCACGTCTGTTCACATGTGTTGATCGTTGAGGATTTTCGGCCTGGCAATGAGATACTGGAAGCCTGGAGTGTGCTGTATCACCGTTATGTGTGTGTGGATCACGATTTCTCGATGCAGGCGCTCGGCGATCTGGCTCATGTGAATGTGCGTACCATTCGCCGTCGTCAGCAGTTAAGTCTGGCACGTTTGACGCAGGAGTTGATCCGGTTAGAACAAGCAGCACGTCAGCGTGATGCACAACACCGGATGCAGTTTGCACTGCCGTCTGTACGACCTCCTGTATTGGTGAATGCTGACAATCTACTTCCCCCTTTGCGTCATATGTTGCTCGATTCCGATCCGCCACACCATGTGGTGCTACATGGTCCCGCAGGCATTGGAAAAACGACCCTCGCCGGGGAACTGGCCCATGATCTGATTCAACGCGGCCAGCTTGACGATCTGGTATGGCTGGATGAAGCTGCATTAGATGCCACCATTCCGGCGATTGTATCTACAATTACAACACAGCTAGACCTCTCGATCACGGAAACTGCCAACGGTACCCATACTTTGCGCGCTTACTTATGCACGCATACTGTGTTGGTTGTTCTCGACGGCGCAGAAAAGCTACTGCAAGATTATGCACGTCTGGCGGCAGTGTTGGATACATTAGGTGTAGCGCGTGTCATTATCACCAGTCGGGTGCATGAACCGGAGCATGTGTGGTGTTATCACCTCACGGTTCCCCCACTGACCCGTGATCAGGCATTTGCGTTTCTCGAACACGTCGCATGCCGCCGGTCACCACGCCGAGGATGGGAAACACGTTTCGAAGCCATTTGGGACGCAGTGGGTGGTAATCCCTTGGCGCTCCAATCGGTGTTGGTGCTTTCTCATCGCTTACCCCTGGAACATGCGCTAACACGAACCCCGCTCGACCAGCTTTACCAACAGGTGTGGGATCAATTGCCGGAAGAAGCGCAGCGCGTTTGGTTATTGACATTGCTTTTCCCGCACGCTGAAATGTCACGGGCGGCGTTGAACGAAGTGGCTGGTCTGGAACCATCAGTGCTGGATCAAGCATTGGAGTTACTTACCTCAATCGCGCTACTGGAAAATACGCTGCGTGATATGCCGGTATATATCACGCCCCCTGTGTTCGTGACGTTTCTTAGTGTGCAATTGCGTCGCGATCTTTGTCTGGCGTCAGGCACATCGGCACACACTTACCTGTGTGATGCAGTTCATTTGCAGTTCACGTTGTTGCTCACCATGCCTGATCCAGCTGGGGCACTGCACTTGCTCACCTGCGCAGCAGTATTGGGTATTGATCCGGTCGTGCGCTGGCATTGGGCGGAACAACTCAGTGCGCAGATTATGGACGCGGGGTTGTGGTCGCAATGGAGTCAGGTGTTGCAGCAATTGGCTACCGTGTCGCTTTCCGACCCGCAACAGATCGCCTGGATTGCCTGGATGCAGGGCGTAGCATATCGCTGGCTGGGACAGCTTCAGCAAGCGCGCGCACATCTTGAACAAGCGCAGTCAGCATTTCCAGCGGATGTGTTGGTGGAGTTAGGCGTCATCAGCCGCTATCAAAGTCGCTGGAACGAAGCCTATCAGCATTTACAGGTGGCCCTGGAAACATTTCAGGTGGCGTCATGCGTCACAGGTATTGAACGCTGCGTGCATGAGTTAGCACAACTAGCGTTAGATGCGGGGCACATTGAGCAGGCGCTTGCGTGGTTGAGCCGTCTCGATGTGTGGACGCCGCGCACCTGGGGCATTGCGAGTCAGGCACATTTGCAGATGGGCGATCATGCGCGTGCCTCCGAGTCGGCGGCGGAAGCCCTCGCCGATCTATTCCCGCAGCATCCCAATTACGCGCGCACCCTGGTCACACTGGGGCAGATCGCTGACGCGCGTGGAGACTTTAACGCGGCGGTGCGCGTGTTCCACCATGCGCTTGATCTGATGAACCAATGCAAAGATGTCTTGGGTTATGCCCGCGCGTGTAACAATCTAGCCGTCGCATATTTGCATCAGGATTCTGACAACCGCGATGCTACTGTGGATGAGATTCAGGGTCGGTTGTACGAGGCGCGCGACATCCAGCAGGCCATTGGTGATGAGATCGGGCTGGCTGTGACACAGCAAAATCTTGCATGGTTGGCTGCTATCTCAGATGCCGCCGAGGATTGAATCCTCACTCTGGACGTGGTACGATCACACCATAGTCGCCGCCGTAGCTCAGTGGAAAGAGCGCTGGTCTTCGAAACCAGGCGTCGCGGGTTCAAATCCTGCCGGCGGCATGTTCCATAAGCCTGTGCGTCTGCATGGGCTTTTGTTTGTGCTGCGCAACTCGCGGTTGCCCCGCTTCTTGCCCGATGTTACAATTTTCTCGTTTCAAGGCGCTAAAGGTTTACCATAGTACGGATAAGGGTGTGCAATTCATGAGCGATAATGGCTCGAAAACGCGGAAGCGCGTGCTTTCTGGCGTGCAGCCGTCTGGTAATCTGACTATCGGTAACTATGTTGGTGCGCTTAAGCAATGGGCGCGCGAGCAGCATAACTTTGACAGCTTTTTCTGCGTGGTTGATCTTCATGCGATCACTGTGCCATATGATCCCGACGATCTCCGCGCCAAGACGCGCGAAGTGGCAGCGTTGTACCTCGCCTGTGGCATCGAC
>CBEVZO010000203.1:0-6541 GCA_965554365.1 uncultured Anaerolineae bacterium | reverse complement strand
GCCGAACATGGTCCAGTCCGGCGGCGCGAACGGTATTGTAGGCGGGAACGGCACGACACTCAGCAGCGCGTCGGGAAGCGCACCGATGGGGTCCAGCGGGCCGACGAAGTATTCGCCCGCCACACCTTCCGCGATCCAGCCGCCCGCCGACCCGGCGGTGACCGCCCACCAGTTGATATTGTCCGCGCACACAGGACCACTATCGACGGTGAACTCCGTGCCTTCCGCCATGTTCGCGTTCAGATTCGCATTGATACTCGGCGACTCGCGCACATTGAGTGGCGAGCCGTCAGTGAACAGTACGATTCCGCGTCCACCGGGCCTCAGACGCGGTGGGGGTGCGTCGCCGCAGCCGCCCTGCGCATAAGTCGCGGGGAGCGTAGCAGGAACGACGGCTCCAGCGGCAAGCACAACAATCAGCATAAGTGCTAACAAGTGTTTGATACGCATGATGTTTACTCCACAATACTTGTGTTAGGGCAGAATAGCCTCAAGCATCGCGATCAGTTACAGGATGCTATCGGTTGCAGTTTCCCACAGAATATCAAGGTTGACTTCAAAGTAAGCGTGGATGATACGGTTGCGCATACCAATAATCTGCGGCCAGGGTATTTCAGGGTGCGCTTCTCGGAATTCTTGACTTACATGCGACGCAGCTTCGCCGATAATACCGATGGACATAGACAACGCGCGCACAAGCATCTGGTTGTCATTCAAGTCATCGCGCGTGCAATCAGCGACAAACGCTTGCACCTCCTGTGCCGCGCCCAACATATGACGCAGGCGTACTTCATCCTGTTCGTTCATAGACGACCTCGGCGGTGTCTAGCACTTGCTGGCGGAAGTAGCGGCTTAGCTCCTGCGGCGTGCGAAAATCAACCTTGCGCCCCATGATCGCGGTAAGCTCTAACTCCATACTCACCATATCCAGCAGCGTGATGCGCGCATCCGGTTGGAATTCCACCAACATATCGATGTCGCTGTCCGGTCCGAAATCCACACGCAGCACCGATCCAAACAGCGACAACTTACGGATCGGATGACGCTCGCAAAAGGCGCGCAGTTGGTCGTGTGGGATGGTGATCTGAATCGTAGGCATGGGTTTTGCTCTCATTGAAACACGATATGTTCATCATACTCTCTTGTGTCAAAACGCAAAAGTAGCGCCGATCACCCGTCAGTTGCACGGAGGGCGAGCGTCATGCGGCGCGGTGTTGTGTTCCGCGCGCGCCCCTTCTATAATTCGCTTCATGAACACACAACACACATCCCCCCCCCGTACGCTGTTCGGTTTTCGCTGGCGGACGCTGGTGCTGCTCATGGCGCTGGCACTGCTTGGCGTGATCGCGTTGGGCCTGGACCTCGCGTTTGAGGGCCTGATCTACGATCATTTCTACGCGACAACCGGCGAAACCGAGCCGCTGGAACAACTGCTCGGCTACGGGCAGTACCTCGTGCGCTGGACGCGCGAGCAGCCGGACACTGATCCCTATGCCGACATGCCAAACGCCAACGTGAATCCCTTTGGCGTGAACACGTTTTTCGATCTGGAAGCGGAACCCGCCAAGCGCGAACAGCAGGCGCAGATGATCCACGATGCCGGATTCACCTGGATGCGGCAGCAGTTCCGTTGGGAAGACATCGAGATTCACGGCAAAGACGATTTTGAGGACCGCCGCAATGATTACGACGACGACCAGATTCCCGATCCGGTCAGCGCGTGGCTCAAGTACGACAACATCGTAGACATCGCGGAACAGTACGATCTGCGCATCATGGCACGACTCAGCGATCCGCCCGCGTGGAGTCAGGCCGAGGGCGTGACCAACACCCACATGCCGCCCGCCGACTATCAAGATTTCGCCGATTTTGCCGCCGCCGTCGCGGAACGGTACGCGGGGCGCATCTATCACTATCAGGTGTGGAACGAGCCAAACCTGTACCCCGAATGGGGCGATCAGACGGTCAACGCGGAAGCCTACACCGACATGCTGTGCCGCGCCTATGCCGCGCTGAAAGCGGTTGATCCCGACATTGTGGTGATCACCGGGGCGCTCGGTCCAACCGTCGATCTCAGCGGGCGCAACGCCTACGATCTGCTCTACTTGCAACGTATGTATCAGGCGGGCGCGGGCGACTGTTTCGACGTGCTGAGCGTGCAGGGCTACGGCCTGTGGAGCGGCCCGACCGATCAGCGCTTACGGCAGGTGACGGTGAATTTTCAGCGCCACCTGTGGCTGCGCGATATGATGGTTGCCAACGGCGACGCACACAAACCGATCTGGATCAGCGAGGCGGGTTGGAACCCGGTCCCCAACGATCCTACGCTGGACGCGCTGGACCGCTACGGTAGGGTCACGATGGACGAGGCCGCAGACTTTGCGCCGCAGGCCTACGCGCGTGCCATCGAGGAATGGCCCTGGATCGGCGGGACGTTCTGGTGGTATTTCAAGCGTCCCAACGAAAACGAGATCAACCAGAGTTGGTACTATTTCCGGCTGGTGGAACCGGACTTCACGACGACGCCGGTCTATGATGCGCTCAAGGCGTATATGAGCGACCCAGAACCGAAGTTGCTCGGCGCGGGGCGACACGGCGTGCTGCGCGGCGATCCGCAGATCACGCCAACGGACGACGGCGTACAATACCATCTGCGCTTTGAGGGTACAGGCGTGTATGCCTGCCCTGCGCCGGATGTGGACCTTGTGCGCGCCACCATCGACGGCACGACGCAGCACAGCGCCACGCCGAACACGAACGGCTGCACGCTGCTGGCGGATGACCTCGATCCCGGCACGCATGAGCTAATGATCGTCGTGCCGCAGAGCGGTGATCTTGAAAGCTTCATCGTGATCGACCACGCCGCACGGAACCGCCTGCCCTGGCTGCTGACCGGACTTTGGGCGGCGGTGTTTGCGGTGATCGTGCTTGGCGCGGGCATCGTGGGGCGGTTTGGGAGAAAATGAGTGTGCTGCTGTTTAAGAAATTAAGACGGACATCAGGGTTGCCTGAAAACCGGCCCCTATCCCCCCAACCCCTTTTCCCCATCCGAGATGGAGCAAGGGGGAGTCAAACGTGTGCGCAGCACATCTTCCCCCCTCTCCATAGGTTCTGTCGAGCGCCAGCGAGATTGAACCGCCTCGGATGGAGAGGGGGGACCGAGGGGGGTGAGGCCGTTCCACGCACGACCGGATATCCGCGCTTATTTTTTAATCTGCATAACGGCCCTGTCACACAGGAGAGCGTCCGGTGAATCAGAGCATTAGGTGGGCGGATTGGGTTCAATGGGCGATTGCACGGTTTGCGCCTACCGTAAACCGCATGACGCGCATCCCCCTGCTGCTGCCGGTTTTGATCGTGCTGCTGGCGTTTGCGCTGCGCGTGCATCACCTCGACGCCCAATCGCTATGGAACGACGAAGGCAACAGCCTGCGCCTCGCCCAACGCACCGTACCGGACCTGATCGACGCGGCAGGACGTGACATTCATCCCCCCGGTTATTATCTCGCGTTGAAAGCCTGGATCAGCCTCGCCGGAGAGAGCGAGTTCAGCCTACGCGCGCTCTCGATGTTGATGGGCGTGCTGACCGTCGCCGTGACCATCGCGCTCGGACGGGCGCTGTTCTCGCGGTCGGCGGGCATGATCGCGGGGCTGCTGGTCGCGCTGAGTCCGCTGGCAGTGTATTACAGCCAGGAAACGCGCATGTACGCGGCGTTGGCGCTGCTCAGCGCGGCGAGTATGTGGGCGTTTGTGGAGTGGCTGCGGTGTGTGTCTGATTTACCCCTCCCCTCCGTCCTGCGGGCAGTATCCCCTCCCCGTAAACGGAGAGGAGAAAATGCATCCGCAAATGGCGCTATGCGGAATCCTAACTCCCCCTTTCTCCGCCTGCGGGGAAAGGGGGCCGGGGGGATAGGGGTCCTGTTGGCGCTGATCAACGCAGCGGGACTGTACACGCAGTATTCGTTCCCCTTCACGATGTTGGCGCAAGGCGTGATTGTGGTGGGGTGGCTGATCTTTCTCCCAACCTCACCCCCCCAGCCCCTCTCTCCCGCCAAGCCAGAGAGGGGGAAGCCAGTACGCGCAACACAGCGTGTGCTGATTCCGTATATCGCGCTGAATCTACTAACATTGCTGCTCGTACTGCCCTGGCTGCCGACCGCCTACGATCAAATCACCACATGGCCGCGCACGGGCGTTGACATTGCGCTGGATCAGCAATTGCGCACTGTGCTGACATGGATCATCTACGGCAACACAGCAGGCGATGTCTCGTGGCTGCGCTTCCTGTGGCCGGGGCTGTTGATCGCGCTGGCGGTGGGGCGCAGAAACCGGGCGCGGCAAGCAGCGCCCCTACTCCCGGTTGTGTGGACCGTGATCGTGGCGGGCGCGCTGTTTGTCTCCGGCGCATACCGCGAAGCGAATCTCAAATTCCTGCTGCCCGCGCAGATCGCCGTCGCGCTGCTGCTAGGGCAAGGCGCGGTGCTGCTGTGGCGCTGGAACGGCGCGCAAACTAATGTCACGCCCACGCGCATTCTCTCGCGCCGCGAACGTCGCACGATTGCGCAGATGCTCGCGGTGATGTGCGTGTTTCTGGTCGCCATCGGGCAGTCGAACGCGCTGCACACGCTCTACACAGATGCCGACTACGCCCGCGACGACTACCGCGCGATGGTGCGCCTGATCACGGCTGATCCGCGCCCCGGTGATGCGGTGATTCTCGACGCGCCGAATCAAGCCGAGGTGTTTGGCTACTACTATGACGCCGCCGCACCAGTCTATGAGTTGCCGCGCGGCCTGGGCGGAGACGACGATCAGACGCGCGCCGACGTGCAGGCCGTGATCGCACAGCATCGCCGCATCTTCGTGCTGTTCTGGGGCGAGGAGGAGCGCGATCCGCACCGTGTAGTACAGACCACCCTCGACGCCGACACCTATCCGGTCGCGTCGCAGTGGTACGGCGATGTGCGGCTGGCGCATTATGTGGTATTAGACCCCACGCCGGAGTCGCCGCAGGTGACGTTCGACGCGCAGTTCGGCGACGCGATCACGCTCACCGGCTACGCGCTGACGCCGGAGATCGTGCAGCCCGGTGACGCAGTGGGGGTGACGCTGTATTGGACGACGGACGCGGCGCTGGCTGTGCGCTACAAGGTCACGGTGCAGATTCTTTGGCCGGATGGGAGTCTGCTGGCGCAGCACGACGCCGAACCCGGCGGCAATCGTGCGCTTACGACCACCTGGACACCCGGCGAGATTGTGCGCGACACGCACGGCCTCGTCCTCCCGCCCGATCTGCCCCCCGGCCACTATACGCTGATCGCGGGACTGTACGACATCAACACGCCCGCCGAGCGTCTGCCGGTCGCGCAGCAAATGGAGCCGATGGGCGATGTGTTCCCGCTGCCAGCGCTGGTCGTGGCGGAATGAGAGATATTGCAGTTACTACAATCAACGCGCATCGCCCGGCCACAATGCACGCGTAACACAAGCGTTACGTTGGCTACACACAAACTGGACCGTGAAATGACCCTCGATTTATAGTCCCTTAAGTGGACTTCCCAGTTTTTCGCAGCCGTCGGGTTTACCCCGGCGGCGTCCATACCGCACAACACGGAAGCATCGCCCAACAATATGCACCACACCGTGTAGTGTACGCTACCTTTCAGCTATGTTTTGTGTGGTACTGGCACGCGAGGTGCGTTTTTAGCCCCTTGAGTGGGCTTCCCCGCTTTTATGCTAGCCGCTGTGTTTTAACCGGCGGCGTATTCGATCCGCCGCGTTTTTCTCTCACACCAATAACTTGAGGCCAACAGCACCCTACGCCCACTCCCCCACGACGTTAATTTTCCTCTTAGCACAACCCCGGCTATAATCACGCAAAATTTCGACACCTGTTAGTGTATCTTCAGACGACGGGAAAAAGTTATGGCATCAACTGCACAATCTTCTCCGCCAGCTACACCGTCGCGCCCTGTTCCCCGTCCACGCCTCAACCTGTGGCCCGCCCTGCAAGGACTGTTGATACCGCTGCTGTCGGTATTCACCGCCGTGCTGGTTGGCTCAGCGCTGATCTTGCTGGACGGACGCGACCCGATCACGGCCTTTGAAGGGCTGTTTGAGGGCGCGTTTTTGGAACCGCGCGGCCTGCTGGCAACGTTCCGCAACATGACCCCGCTGCTCCTCGCCGGGCTGGCGGTGGCGTTTGCCTTCAAAAGCGGCCTGTTCAACATCGGCGTGCAGGGTCAGTTGATCCTCGGCTCGGTGATGGCGGCCTGGGTCGGGTTTGCGATCAAAGGGCTGCCGCCGGTCCTGCACATCGGGCTGGCAATGCTCGCGGCAGTGGTCGCGGGCGGCCTGTGGGCCGCGATTGCGGGCGTGCTGAAAGCCTACGCCGACGCACATGAAGTGATCACGACCATCATGCTCAACTATGTCGCCGCGCAGTTCGCCGGGTGGCTGATCTCGACCGGCAGCGACGGCTCACGCCCCGGCCCATTCGCCAGCCCCGAAGCCGTTCAGGACGCTCTCGCACGCACGCCCG
>CBEVZO010000202.1:0-6568 GCA_965554365.1 uncultured Anaerolineae bacterium | reverse complement strand
CGTCAAACCCACTTGGCTAAGCAAAGCCAAGCAGCTTGATCCTGAAGCGGTCGCTGCTTATGAGGCCAAGACCGCCGCAGGTAGATTTACGCCCGCCGTCGTCGTCGATGTTAAGGATAAGGCATCCGCTAAACCCGCCCCCGCCGCAACCCCCACCGCGCCTGACAAAGCAGTGGCGGACAAACCAGATGTTGTCGTACCTGCACAGGCGGCTGTCGCACCAGTATCACAGGTCACTGCGGGGACCGACGCGACGCCGGTCATCAAGTCCATACAAGCGGAAAAGCCCGCCGCGAAACCGGCTCCGCCGCCCAAACCAGCAGTCGATGTACTGCGTCCACTACCGCCGAAGCTCAGCGAATTGCAACGGCAAGCGGCTCTGCGTGCAGAAAAGGCAGCGGGAAAACTGCCGGAGGTGGAAAAACAGGCGGAGAAACCGCAGAGCGCAGACAAAGCAGTCCCGCCCGCCCAAGACACGCCAGATACCACACCTGCTGCCACTCCGCCGGGGCCGGAGACGAAACCGTCCGGCGCGCCAGCAGACACAGCGCAAGACACACCGCAGGACACGCCGAAGATCGTGTCGGTGAAGCTGCCCGCGCCCACGCCACCGCCGCACCTGCTCACGCGGTTACAGCCCGCGCCCACCGAATCAACGCCCGCGAAAGAACCGCCGACGCCGCCCGCTGCGCGCACCTCATCCACTGACGATGCCGCGCCGGGCACAGAATCCGGCGAGCATTCGACACCGCCCGCTGCGCACGAAAAATCGAATGATGAGTCGGCAGACAAGGCCGCCAACGGGTCCGCTGATCACAACGCCCCCCAGCCCAGCGACACGCCTCCCACCAGCACGCGGAAGGACACGTCATGACAAACTATCAGGACTTGGATTGGAACAGCCTGAACTTTGTGAAAAACCACCTCTACCGGCGGCTCGCCAATCCGCTGAATCACGCGCTGGGCCGGCTGTTGATCATGGAACATATCGTCACGGACGTTCATGCCCGCCAGCAGTTCCAGCAGGTGACACGCAACCTCGAAGTGGCACTCAACCTGGTCAAAGCATGGACGGCGTTGGTGCATGTCCAAAGCGGCGGACGGCTCACGCCTGGGCAGCGGCGGTATCTCGGCACAGACAAGTTACCCGCGTGGATCGTGGAGCACCTCAAGCTGCAAACCGACGTGCAACTCATCTTCAAGCGCCGTATCTACGCGCATCCCGAAACATTCTACGAGGCGCTTGTGCTGATGCTCCAGATCGCCGCCGCGATTGGTTCCCCGCAGGTGTTGCGCCTGGAAGATGCGCCAGATAGCGGGGGCGTGTGGGCCCGCGCTGTGTTCGACGCCCCCGCTGGGGAACCATACGCGGGGCTTTCCGGGCTGGCGCAGCGGCTTGATCTTAAGGAGCCAGGCACGCGCGACATTCTGACGCAAATACTGGTGCTGCGGGCATTGCTCGCACTCAATGGCGCAGAACTCCGGATGCAGACCAATGAGCAGACCGGAACGCAGGCGCTCGCCGTGCGGATGCCAACCTCATCGTCGGAGCAAATTATCGTCGCGCCGGAGCTACCGCAGGCCATGCTGGACGCGCTCGATGCAACGAGCAGCGATCCCGCCCGCCCGCAAGCCGTCGCACCTGAACCTGAGCGCCCCATTGACAAGTCGGAAACGCTGATTATCCCGCCGCCCGGTTTCCGCAAACGGTTGGCAAAAATCACCGCTGCGGCGCAAGCTGCGGCCCACGAGCAAGCCGACCCTGCGCAAGATGACGCCAGCACATCCGCTGCGACTCCCGCTGCCCTCACCGTACCCTCCATTCCGGCCATAGAGAACGAGTCAGACACGCTCATGCTGCCGCCCAGTGATCGCGAACAGCGCCTTGCCGAGGCGCAATATGCTGCCGGGTCGCTCCCGCCCCAACCAGCGGATGCAGCCGCAGTCGAAAATCAGTCCGAGACGCTCATGCTCCCGCCTACTGATCGCGAGACACGCCTCGCTGAGACTGCTCAAGCTGCCACTGACCCCACCGCTGCACCTGCCGCACCGGAGTCCGGTACGCCGGAGATCGAGAACCGTTCCGAAACGCTCATGCTCGCGCCCGCTGATCGCGAGGAACGTCTCGCTGAGGCGGCTCAAGCAGCCCTTGAACCCCTCACTGAACCCGCCACCGAACCCGCCGCAGACACATCCAGCGATTTCATTGAACGCGTGATCATGGGTGACGACGACACGCAAACCGTGCCGCCCCCCGATCTGCACACGGAACTCTTGCGGCTGCGTAACCTGAGCGAACAACTCCCTGCGGCGTCCCCGTTCCCAGAGACGAAGGCCAGCGATGCAGCGGATACGGCGAACGCCTCCGACACAGACCCCGCTGTCCCCAATGCGGCGACTGCACAGGAATCACTGTTGGGCATTGATGAACGCATGGTCGCTGTGAACATCACCATTGAGCGTTACACCACGCCGGAGCCGGATGCGGACTCTGCCGCGCCTGCGCCGGATACAGCCAATGAGTCTGATGCGGCAGCGCACACAGTCGAGAACAAGTCGGAAACACTGCTCACCCCACCGGGGGAAGTGGCAGCGCACCACCAACCGGATCGCGCAATCGCCGAGATGGACGTGGAAGGGACCGACGACGCGCCCGGAGCGTCACCCGACCATGATCACGGCCCGGATGCACCCTCCGACACCAGCGCCCCCAACGCGCATACTAACGGGTAAGGTCAGGGTCAGGGTAACGCTAACGACATTGTGGTATACTTTGCGCACTGTACAGCGATGTGCAGTGCGCTTTTTTTGCGGACTGTCACTGTCATGCACCCGCTGCGTCACAAATAACAACTTAAGGAGCCAATCACCGTGCGTTTTCCGCCCATCAAAAGTGACCGTGCCTTGCTGTGGATCACGTTGGTAGCGGATGATACCGTCATGGCGCGCGCGGCAGCGTTGCGTGCGACCTTGAAATCATGTCGCCTGCACCCGCTGGATACCACTGGCTCCGCTGAACTGGTGATCGTGGACCCGGTGCTGATCCGTGAACACCGCGCGGCGGTGCGCGCGACTCTGGGCGACGGCGATATGCTGCACTTGATCGTGCGTGTGGGCGAACGCCTAACGGTCGAAGTGATCGCACAACCCACCGTGAACGACGATCTGATCCCGGACCGGCCCACCGTGCGCCGCCCGCCCTGGCTGCGCGACTGAGAGACCATTTGAGAAGTCTCGTTTTGAGCTTGATTTAGCTTAACCTCACCCCCAACGCGAACTGGTTCGCGCCCCCTCTCCATGCACGGAGAGGGGACTTGCCCAACCGCGTTCTCCCCCTCTCCGCGTGTGGAGAGGGGGCCGGGGGGTGAGGTTTTCAAACGGCTTCTGAAACACGCAACTCATGTGTGCTACGGGTCAGTGAAATTACTGAATATCGCTTGCACGGCGAAATTACCCTGTCAATTTATTTGCAAGATTGCTAAACTCACATGCACCGTTAGCAATCGGAATTAGGGACTGATGTCAACCCGATTAGTGAATCCCACCAGCGCATTGGTGGCTAACACCATCACGCTCGATCCCGACGAGCATGTCCTGTTGCTGCACAGCGGCGACCAGGCACTCGCACGGTGGATCGTGGATCAGGTGGGTGCAGACGACCGTGTGATAGCGCTGCACACATCACACAGCGTACTCCACACGCTGGCCCGCGTGGACGGTCTGACCGTGTCTGATGACGTGTATCCCGACGCTAACCAGCACAGCCCCGTCAGCACTGTGATTCTGAACGTCCCCAAAGGGCGCAGCTTGGCCCGCGCTTACCTGTGGACGGCGGCCCAGGTGTTGCAGCCCGATGGACGGCTGTTTGTCGCGGGTCCCAACGCGCGCGGCGCACGTTCGGTGATCAAGGACGCGGAAGAGTTGTTCGGTGCTGCGCCTGTGCTGAACTACAAAAGTAGCTGCCGCATTGCGCTCGCGACCCGCACCGCTGCGCTCACACTGCCCCCGTCCTGGGATAGCGAACGTCCCTGGCAAATGCAAATGCGCGCTTTCCGCCGCCCCGAAGGGCAGTACATGATCATGACCATGCCCGGCGTGTTCTCCTGGGAACACCTGGACGAAGGTACGGCGCTGCTGCTCGATCATCTGGACATTGAGCCGGATATGTCGGTGCTGGATATCGGTTGTGGCTACGGCATTGTCGGCATGGTGGCGGCACGCGCAGGGGCGTATGTCACGCTGGTGGATGACAATTTACTGGCGGTGCGTTGTGCGCAGGCGGGCGTAATCTCCAACCAACTGAACGAACGCTGCGCGGTACTTCCTAGCGACGTGACCAATGCCGTCGCCGATCAGCAGTTTGACCTGGTGCTGTCGAATCCGCCCTTCCACAGGGACACGGACGTGAACACCGCCGTCGCCGCGCGCATCGTGCGCGAATCCGCGCATGTGCTGTATCCCGGCGGGCGGCTGCGCATCGTGGCGAACCGCTTCCTGCCCTACGACCGCGTGATGCGCGACACGTTCGGCAACCTGCGTACTATCGTGCATACCGGGCGCTATCATGTGCTGGAGTCGATCCAAGAGGGCTAGGCAACACACGCACAACACAATCATGATGTGGCGGCGGGATGATCCCCGTCGTTTTTTTTGTTGTGACAAAAGTATGCTACGAATTGAGAATAAATATCTATGCGTTCGGCATCTGAAATTGCCACCAAACCTAAGAACTTTCATACATCTGAATGCTCTTCCAATATCATATAAAAACAAACGAGTGTATACTAAAAATGTGACTATTGGCACTATTCTGAAATGTATTCACTTGGAGGGCTACATATGAAAAAAGTGACGGTTTTATTCATCATCATGCTCATTCTACTTACGCTAACACCTGCGTTCATTTCGGCCCAAAATGACGATATGCCGGAGGTCATCGAATATGTAGTGACAACAGCTACAGCCAATATTCGTTCCGGGCCAGGCACAGGTTACGGCATTGTGGGTACTGTGGTTGCCGGCGAAAGCCTATTGATCTATGATGAAACTCCAGAAACAACAGGCTGGCTGCGCATTTATCGCGCGGATGAAGATGACGCGTATATCGCCGACTTCCTGGTTGAGCGTGCCCCGATGCGTTTTTACCCACCCACTCAGGAACCTGTAGTAACCGTTTCGGGACGTGGAAAAACGATCAGTGACGTTCTAGATTTTCCATCAGGTGCTTATCGAATTGATGTGACCGTACAAGATAATGCTTTCATACTCAAGAGCATTGTCATTTCAGGTGATTGCAGAGATAGAACAATTTTCAACGAAATCAACTTCGATGCCAATCGCCTTGTATTGAGTGGTTTATTTGTGTCTAGCGGATGTTCAGTCATATTCGAAACCGACAATGTAGACGGCGACTGGGTATTAGAAGTACGCGATTTACTCGACGCTAATGTTATTCTAGAAAGTCTGCTAGAGATCGAGGAAAACACATCTATCGTAGGTACAGGGCGCACACTCACGATGTTAACACTGCTGCCGGAAGGAATTTGGGCAGTCAATGCTGTAGTACACGACAATGCCTTTATCTTACACGCTCAAGTGCTTGAGGGTGATTGTGATGATGGCTCAGTTTTTAATGAAATTGACTTTGATGTCAATATCCTTGAAATATCTACTGTCTACCGCAGCGATGGTTGCCTAATTTTCTGGGAAACCTCAAATGTAGACGGAGATTGGGAACTGAGCTTTACACAGCTTCAGTAATAGTAATTTCTGCATGGCAGGGCGAGTCTCACTCTTGCCCTGCCGTCGTTCTTTCATCAATCTACATAGTCAAAATCAGTCGCAGCGATCAAACACTGCTTCGCGTTCGCCCCCTGCACAAAATCCTCGTTTGCACGCCAACTTGCCGAAAGCGCGCGCCCCAACTATGCTATGCTGGGTGTTAGGACACATTATGAGTCATAGGTGAAAGCGCATGGCGGATCTGGTAGGGCAACAACTAGGAAACTACACGCTGACCGAGGTCATCGGGCGCGGCGGCATGGCGACGATCTACCGCGCGACGATTGAGCCGTTCACTCAAGATGTGGCGATCAAGGTACTGGCCGTTGAGTTGGCCGGAGACCCCGACTTCACGCATCGCTTCCGGCGTGAGGCGGCGGTCGTCGCGCAGATGGAGCATCCGCACATCCTGCGCGTGCTGGATTTCGGCGAGCAGGGCCGGTATGTCTACATCGTGATGCCCCTGATCACGGGCGGCGATCTGTACAACGAAATGGATACCGGCCCCCTGTCACTCAACCGGGTCGCGCGCGTGCTGAGTCAGATCGCATCCGCCCTGACCTACGCGCACACGCAGGATGTCGTGCATCGCGATCTCAAGCCGGAGAACGTGCTGTTGGACGAACAGCGCAACGCCTATCTCACCGATTTTGGCATTGCGAAGATGATGGCGGGCACGTCGCATATCACCGCCACCGGCATGTTGATGGGCACGCCCGCGTACATGGCCCCGGAGCAGTGGCGCACCGAACCTATCGACGGGCGCACCGATGTGTACGCGCTAGGC
>CBEVZO010000201.1:0-6596 GCA_965554365.1 uncultured Anaerolineae bacterium | reverse complement strand
CCCGCAGGAAATCAGCCTGCTGCGCACCACGCCCGCCGCTGGCTGGATCGGGACCTGCCGCTACAAACTCAAAGCGCACCAACAAGAGGATTTTGAGCGCGCGATTGAGGTGATGAAGGCGCACGACGTGGGCTATTTCTTCTACATCGGCGGCAACGACTCAATGGACACAGCGCACAAAGTCTCACAGCTTGCAGCGGAACGCGGCCTGGACTTGATCGCGGTCGGCGTGCCCAAAACCATCGACAACGATGTGGGCGACTCCGAGTTTAAGCTGATCGACCACACGCCCGGCTACGGCAGCGTGGCGCGCTACTGGGCTTACGCCGTCCAAAACGCCAACCAGGAAAATCTGGGGTCCAGCCCCGCCGATCCCGTGCTGGTGGTCCAGGCGATGGGCCGCAAGATCGGCTTCATCCCGGCGGCGGCACGCCTCGCTGATCCGCACCGCGAGATGCCGCTACTGATTGTGCTAACCGAAGCGCAACTCTCGCTGCCGGACCTCGCAGATAAAGTCAACGACACGCTCAAAACACACGGGCGCGCGGTGGTCGTGGTCAGCGAGGGGTTCGACGTGGGCGACATCGGCGCACTCAAAGACTCGTTTGGACATACCGAATTCGGTGCGAGCGCGACTCAGGTCGGGCAGGCGGTGATCAACTATCTGAATCAGCAGGGGTTGCCTGTGTCCGGTTCAGCGCGCACCAACATTCCCGGCACGGATCAGCGCCACGCGATGATCTACGCGTCCACAGTAGACCTCGACGAAGCGTATCTTGTCGGACGCAAAGCGGTTGAGATTGCCGCCAACGGGGAAAATGGCTTCATGGCAACCATACTACGCCAGCCCGGTGAGATTTATCATGTGCGCTTCGACCAAGTGCCGCTGGAACAGGTCGCCAACTCCGAACGCTTCTTTCCCAAAGACTGGATCGTGGCAAGCAAAGTGGATGTGACCGACGATTTTGTGCGCTATGCGCGCCCGCTGATCGGCAACGAATGGCCTGCCGTCCCGGTCATGAACGGCATCCAGCGTTTCGCGCGGATGAACATGATCTTTGCTGACAAACAGCTACCCGGCTACGTGCCGCAGAACTACCGTTAATTGCGCGTTTGACAGGCGAGAGAGGAAACACATGACTGACCCGGCCCAACCGCTATACGACTTCGCACCGCAGCATGACTTCTTCATCGGCATTGACTCCGATGGCTGCGCGTTCGACACGATGGAACTGAAACACAAAGAATGCTTCACGCCCAACATCATCAAGCACTGGGACCTGCAACCCGTCTCCAAATATACACGGCAGGCGGCAGAGTTCGTCAACCTGTATTCCAAGTGGCGTGGCGTCAATCGCTGGCCCGCGCTGGTGATGGTCTTCGACCTGCTACGCGAGCGTCCCGAAGTGCAGCGGCGCGGCACAGCAATTCCCGAAGCACCGGCTCTGCGGGCATTCATCGCCCAGGACAAATATCCGCACAGCAACGATGGCCTGAAGATGTTCATGGCTGAACGCCCCGACGACCCGGAACTCGTGCAAGCGGAATACTGGACCGCAGCGGTAAACGCCTCGATCGCAGACATGGTACACGGCGTCTCACCGTTCCCCTACGTGCGCGCGAGCCTAGACGCGATGGCTGACAAGGCCGATATGGTGGTGGTGTCTGCCACGCCCAACGAAGCGCTGAATGTCGAATGGCACGAACACGGCATCGCGCAGTTTGTCGCCGTGATCGCGGGGCAGGAGATGGGCAAAAAAGCGGATAGCATCCGTGTCGCCGTCAGCGGGAAATATCCACCGGAGCGCATCCTGATGATCGGCGATGCACCGGGCGATATGCGCGCCGCCAAAGCAAACGACGCGCTGTTCTACCCGATCAACCCCGGCGATGAGGAATTATCGTGGGAACGGTTTTATAATGAGGCTATGCATCGATTTTTCGAGGGCACGTATGCGGGCGCGTACGAGGCGCGGTTGATCGCTGAGTTTGAGAGCTATCTGCCCGATACGCCGCCCTGGAAACGGTAATAAAGGGGTTTCAGTATGGCAAAAGTAGGGTATATCGGCCTGGGCCTGATGGGGTCCGGCATGGCGCGCAATCTGATGCAGGCGGGGCACGAGTTGGTCGTGCATAACCGCAGCCGCGCGATTGTGGAGGAGTTCGTCAAGGAAGGCGCGACCGCCGCCACATCGCCGCGCGAGGTCGCGGAGCAGGTCGAGTTCGTGTTTACTAACCTGCCCGACTCGCCGGACGTAGAACTGGTCGCACTCGGTCCCGATGGCGTGATCGAAGGTGTACACGAGGGGCTGATCTTCATCGACAACAGCACGATCAAGCCCACCACAGCACGCAAGATCGCGGCGGAGTTGGGCGCGGTCGGCGTCATGGCGCTCGATGCACCGGTCAGCGGCGGCGACATTGGCGCGCGGGCCGGGACGCTCAGCATCATGGTCGGCGGGCCACAGGAAGCGTTCGACAAAACGCTACCGTTATTCGAGGCGATGGGCAAAACCATCATTCTGGTAGGCGACAGTGGCGCGGGCCAGATCGCCAAAGTCGCAAATCAGACCGTCGTCGCCGGGACGATGGTCGCTATGTGCGAGGCGCTGGTCCTGGCGCAGAAATCCGGCGTGGACCCGGAGCGTGTCGTCCAGGCGATTAGCCAAGGAGCCGCGCGGTGTTGGGCACTGGACACCAAACCGGACAAACTGTTCAAGCGCGATCATGCGCCCGGCTTCAAAGCGTATATGCAAGCCAAAGACCTGAAAATCGTCGTGGACACGGCGCGCACCTTCAACGTCGCGATTCCACTGACCGCCATCGCACACCAGCTTTACGAAGCCATGATTGCGATGGGCAACGGCGAACTGGACAACAGCGCCGTAATCACCGTCCTCGAAACGTTGGCAGACACCAAAGTAGGCGCAGCCGAAGACTAACACACAATGCACCTCACATGCGGTGACATTACAACGGGCGATCCGGTATTGGGATCGCCCGCTGTTTTTTTGATACAACGCTAACAATCACCTGTTACAATAGGGGTCTACACAATCTGCAAACAACTGCGGTATGGGAGGCTTGCTTTGGGACTTTTTTCGATTACGACGCTGGTGGGCCGGGCCATTGGCCTGATCCTCGGCTTCACACTGCATGAATGGGGCCACGCCTGGAGCGCGTACCGGTTGGGCGACACCACCGCCGCACGTCAGGGGCGTTTGTCTCTCGATCCGCGCGTACATCTCGAACCAATGGGCATCATCCTGGCGCTGCTGGTTGGCTTCGGGTGGGCCAAGCCGGTCCCGGTCAACTCGATGGCGTTTTATCCTAACCAGAAGCGCGGCCTCGTGATTGTTGCGCTGGCGGGGCCGATCATGAATCTCCTGCTGGCTCTCGGTTTCGGTATCATCGTGCGGCTGATGATCGGCGCGGGGCTGGACAGCGGGTTCCTGTACGAAGTCGTCGCCACGATTGTGTTCTTCAATCTGGTGCTGTTCCTGTTTAACCTGCTGCCCTTCGCGCCGCTGGACGGCTACAAGATTGCGGTGGGCACGCTGCCGCGCAAAACCGCCAACTGGTTCCTACACTATGAAAAAGAAACCACGCTGGCGCTGGTGCTCCTGCTGATGGCGGGTATCATCAGCCCCTTACTCAACGTGATCTGGATCGTGCTGGGGCCACCGCTGCGCTTTCTGTTCCAGTTGTTCACGGGAGTGTAGTCGCGCATGAGCGCCACCTATCGTTTCGCGCAGGGAATTCGTGCGTTAGGCGCGTGGTTCCGCCCGGTGGACGACGATCTGGCACGCGCACACCTGACTCCCGCGCTCTACGCGCTGTACCAGCAAATGCGGCGCTCAGAACGTCAGCACAGCCTACGTGTGCTGCAAGACCTGCTCAATGCGGGGCATACCCACCCGGACCTGCTGACTGCCGCACTGCTGCATGACGTGGGCAAAAGCCGCGTACCGTTCACCCTACCGGAGAAAATGTTGGTCGTGCTGGTGAAAGCCTGCGTGCCGAAGTTGTACCAACAGTGGAGCAATAGCTCAGCGCATAGTTGGCGGCGACCGTTTGTCGTCAGTGTGCAACATCCGGCCTGGGGCGCGGAGATGGTCGCGGAGATAGGCGGATCACCGCTCGCGATCACGCTAATTCGTCGCCACGACGATCCCCCAACAGATGCGTCACAAGACGACACTGCACGCTTGCTAACGGTGCTATATGCCGCCGATAATCGCAATTGACCATAACTGAACGAACTTTTCGCCAGGTGAACGCGTAGATCAAACAGACCACTTACACCGCGCCATATGGCGCTTGATGTGATAAAGGATAAATAATCCCATGCACGTACACGTTTCGATTGTGGGCCTGGACCGCCTGAGTGGATCGTTTGCGCTGGCGCTGAAACGTTATCAGGAACAACCGAAAGCGGAGCATACATTCACCATCATCGGCAACGACCTGCGCGGGCATGTCATGAAAACCGCCGAGAAGCTGGGCATGGTGGACAACTTCGACCGCAAGCTGCACAAAGCTACCGCCAACGCCGACTTGATCGTGATCAACGCCCCAGCCAGCCAGCTTGAAGACATCTATGCCCGCCTGGGACCGGAACTCAAACCGGGCGCGGTGGTGTTGGACCTGACACCGCTCAAGGGACCGGGTATCGCCTGGTCGCACCGGCACTTCCCCAAGAACGCGGACGGTCAGCCATTGGCCTACATGGTCGGCATCACCCCCATTGTCAACGTCAAGGGCCTGTACGAGGCCAATTGGGACGTAGAAACCGCCAGTGCCGCCCTGTTTGACGAAGCCGATGTGCTGGTCGCGCCTGATCCCCAATGCCCCGCTGAGGCGATTGCATTGACCGAGGATATCGTGCGCTTGATCGGTGGTATACCGCGCTTTATGGACCCCGCCGAACATGACGGCCTGAGTACCGCCACCGAGGGCTTGCCCGCGCTCCTGGGCGTAGTGCTGTTTAACATGCTCCAGCAGTCCGAGGGCTGGATGGAGTTCCGGCGCATGATCAACCCGGCGTTCGCGCTGGCAATTCAGAACTTGCGCCACCACTCGCCGCAAGACCTACAAACGCTGTTCACGGCAAATCGCAAAGACCTTGTGCGCCATCTCGAAGCATTGATCGGCGGGCTGAACGAACTACGTGATATTCTGGACGAAGGGCCCGACGAAGATGGCGAAATGTATACGTTGGAGGCATATACCCAACGTGTGGGCCGGGAATGGGAAAAGTGGGACACTAAACGCCACAGTGGGAAGTGGGAAGATAAGCAGAAGCTCGAACCCACCTCGAACCTGTTCGGCGGCATCGGCAATATGCTCAATGTGCGTCGTCCCATACGAGATGACGACGAGGACTAAACCGTGTTGACATTTGTGTTCAAAACCGCCGGCTGCATAAGAGAACATGTCAACACTACCTGGCCCCACCCAAACAAAACAGCACCGGGAATCGCTTCTCGGTGCTGCGCTGTATTTGATGATAGGCGGGAGTGTATGGGAGTCGAACCCACCGCGGCCCGCGCTGTGCGGCCCGCCACCGATTTTGAAGACCGGGAAGCCCACCGGGACTTATACACCCCCACTGCAACTATAACGCAAGGGGGCGCGCTTGCCTAGAGTCAGTCGTGGTCATCGGGCAACAGCAGCGACCACGCCCCAGAACCCCGCACACGCTCGTCCCCAGTGCGCCGTGTGATGCGCAGCGCGTCCAAGCGTTCGAGAAAGTCCAGCGCATAGCGCCGCGTCGTCTGGAAATGATCGCGCAACACCGCGACCGTCAACGGCTGCCCCGCCTCTAGCGTATCGCGCGCAAACGCGATCCACTCGCGCAACACAGCGGGCAGCAGCACCACGCCCTCGCTGATACGCACCAATTCCCCGTGTTCGATCAGACTAATCAGCACATCGTCGCCCACCGTCTCGCGGACCTGCCCAGCAGTAGGGGGTGTATGAGGCGCACGCTCAAAATCGCGCCGCAAGCGTTCCAACGCCGTGCGCTGTGCCGCCGTATACTGCACCTCGTGCCCCGGCACGCTGATCGCTCCAGTTGCCGCCAGCACCACATGCCCCTGATCCACCAAAGTCCTCAGCACCGCCTCGAACGGTTCCGGCGACAACCTAAGCTGGTTCCGCAATGCTTCGCGTGGCAGACCCAAACGCAACGGTTCTGCGACATGGAAACTCGCCAGCGCCCGCGCGACACGATCTACGATGCGTGTCCAACTGTCAGTGTGGATCACGTAGTCGCTATCACCCAGCGCCAGCAGCGCACCCGATGCGAACGCCTGCTCCAACTGTTCCGCGCTGAAATCAAGCGCCGTTTGCCGCAATGGTTCGCGCTCGTTTGCCAGTTCGAGCAGCGCCAGCGCCAGTGGATCACCACTGTGCAGCGTTTCAAAACGCGCCGCGACTTCCGGCCTGAAACGCTTCCAGCGCCGCCCCGGAGCAGTGTCCAGGATCATGCCGCCGCCAATCGTTTCCGGCGGAGAAGCGCGGCGAATGATGTAGCGATCCCCGTGTGCCGCCACCACCGGATGCTCAAGGCGTATCTGAATCCAGCTTTCCTC
>CBEVZO010000200.1:0-6599 GCA_965554365.1 uncultured Anaerolineae bacterium | reverse complement strand
CTCCAAATACCAGGGCTGCCAGCTAATAGCGAGGCGTAACGTGTCTTCGCCATTCAAAGTTACATAGGGTTCTTCAAAGCCCGGATTCTGTAACAAATTGCCGCCCTGGGCCAGCACCATATAGTCAGCGGTAGGCAGCACAAGTCCGATCAGGGTCGCGAGCATGATCACGCTCACACCCCAACGCGCAAGGGACAGGGTTATGGAACGCATAAAACCCCCTTCACGGTCACAATTGGCTAAGTTAATGCTTAAGTGTAACACGATTTGTATCTGGCGATAGTACCTCAGACGCTATGGTGATGCTGCGTTATTTATGCTTCGTGGAGCGCAGCCGCAATCGCACGAATATGCTCCGGGGTGCTGCCGCAGCATGCACCGACAACCGTTGCACCAAGCGCCCGCACGCGTTGCGCATAATCGCCCATCACCTCCGGCGTCGCATCGTAGACAGCGATATCGCCCTCCATGCGCGGCAGACCGGCGTTAGCTTTGGCGACCAACGGCATCTCAGCGTTGGATGCGTGCATCTTCTCGATCACGCCCTCAATCTCGTCGGGGCCATTACCACAGTTGCCGCCCAGGGCAATCACGCCTAACTCGCACAGTGCGTCGAGCGCCTTTTCAGGAGTCACACCCATCATCGTGCGGCCCCGCGTGTCAAAGGTCATAGTCGCGACAATCGGCATCTCCGGCGCGGCCTTACGGCATCCCCGCACCGCCGCACGGACCTCTTCCAGGTCGGCCATCGTCTCGATCCACAACACATCAACGCCGCCCGCCACAAGCGCACGGGCCTGTTCCTCAAAGGCCGCTGCTGCATCCTCAACTGGTACGCTCCCCAACGGCACGAGCATCTCACCCGTTGGCCCGATGGAACCGCCCACCACAACCAGCGTCTCTGCCGCATCCGCTGCGGCGCGCGCTAATTCCGCTGCGGCCTGATTCAGTTCGCTGGTTCGTTCCGCGAGTCCATGCGCCGCCAGACGAAACCGGCTCCCGCCAAAGGTGTTGGTAAGGATGATCTGCGCACCAGCGGCGATATACTGCCGGTGAATCTCACGCACATTATCCGGCTGCTCAACATTCCATAGTTCCGGCGCAGTGCCACGTTCCAGATCCATCGCAAAAAGCATCGTGCCCATGCCACCATCCGCGATCACGGGGCTGTTGGCGGCAAGTAGTGCCTGTAATGTGGTTTGCATAGCGTCATCTTTCATCGTTAGGCGTGTAGACCTGTAGCGCAACGCAATTGTACTGAAAGTGGCGCATTTGCGCACACAACAAAAAAGGCGCTTCACCCGAAGCACCTTTCATGATCGTATCAAGCTCAGTGATTACTGCGCTTCTTCAGCCGTCTTCGCCTCGATTCCGGCCTCTTCCAGCACACGCAACACACTGGTGAGCAATTCCGAAGGGCCAAACGGCTTGGTAATATAATCATCCACTTTGGCGATATGCAAGCCCAGCACCTTGTCGATGCTCTGCGCCTTCGCGGTCACTACAATCACCGGGATATCCTGCATGGTGTCATCCGCGCGCATCTTTTGATACACTTCCCACCCGTCCATGTCAGGCATCATCAAATCGAGCAGCACCAGATCAGGGTGGACACGTGCAATCGCTTCCAAGCCCTCTTTGCCGCCCATGGCACCCGTCACGTCGTACCCCTGACGAGTCAGAATCAATTTAACCAGATCGATCATTTCCTGATCGTCTTCAATGCAAACGATCTTGATGGCGTTCGCCTTCTCACTCATTATCCCACGCTCCAACCGCACATGTGCTAGGGTCATCGATCAACTGGCAGGCTGTACCTCTCACGTTAATCTGTAGTCTACCATAGCCGCCGCGTCGCTGTCTACAGGTCAAAACAGTACCTTGAGCGCCCCACATCAACGCTCACAAACACAATCATAACAAAGATTAGCACACACACAAAGATACCACACGCACAACGCCAATATTCAAGCGATATTCCCACTCTCTCCTTACCGCGCTATAATGATTGTATAATGAAATGTAACGGGTCTTATGCTAGAGGAGCAACCATATGGGCGATCACCCTGACGCCGCCCCAGACAAACCTGATAATGTGCCCGCCGACATCCAACAAGGGCAAGCTTTCATCGCGGAAGTACATCGCAAAATGAACCAAGTGGTGCAGGAATTCGCCGGTGGGCAGATCAACCGCACCCAGTTTCATCACCTGTACGACCGCTACCAACGCCAGATCATGCGTGTCACACAGTTGATGACAGAGACAGACCCCGGCAACTGGCAGAAAGCAATCAAGGAAACCGAAGACACGATCTTGATCAAGAAACGTCTGACCGCCAAAGCGATCGGCATGAGCGTCTATTACAACAAAAGCGGGATGCCGCTAGAAACGCTGGGCGAATTCGCCATCGAGGCCGATCTGATCATCCCCATGCTCAGCAGCTACCGGTCGGCAGCCGCAGAAATCTTCCGGGCTGGGATGCGCAGCACGGTAATGGAAAACGGTCAATGGCTGTGCTTTGTCCCCGGCGACTTCACCACGTTGATCGTACTGTTCTCGCTGGAACCGTCCGATAACCAGATGGCAATGATCGAACGTATGCACCAGGACTTTGAAAAGGCGAATCAGGCGGCACTCGAAGCGGGACACGTCGATCCATCCAAGCTAGCGTATCCGTTCTACTCCTTTGTGCAGCGCCGGGCCAAACCGCGCGACAACGAAAAATAGCGCGCGCCCTTAGTCATCAGCAGCCAACGCACGCAGTCCGTCCAAGTCGTGAATCGTCATCTGCAAACCATGTACAGTGAGCAGCCCCTTCGTCCGCAAGGTCGCTAACGCTGCTTCTGCTTCAGAACGGGGACAGCCCATCATCCCCGCGATCTCCCCCTGTGTAAGCCGGATCGGGAGTTGAATGTTGCCATCCTCAGGCATTCCATAACGCTCACAGAAATCCACGAGCAGTCGTGCCAGGCGCGCCAGCGACGACGTGGCTTCTGCTTCGTCTTCAGTACGCTGGATAGTGAAACGCAAACGCCGGCTGAGCAGCACCACCAAGTTAATCGCCACCGAGGGACGTTGTTCGAGATACATGAAAAAGTCCGAACGCGAGAGGATCAACAGCTCGCTGCGTTCGCACGCTACTGCGCCCGCCGACCGGGGCAACCCATCCAACAACCCGAACTCGCCAAACACTTGCCCCGACCCGAACTCAGCAACCGTTTGCTCATTGCCCGCCCCGTCGGTGACAACAATCGCGATACGTCCCGATTTGACGATAAACAGGCTGCGACCCAGACTTTTCTGCGCAAAAATTTCTTCGCCCTCACGAAAACGCCGGGCCACCAACATCCCGGCCAGCGGCGCAAGTTCTTCGGTCGAGAAATTAGCAAACAGCGACACGTTGTGTAAGAAATGCACGCCAGCCATTACTCCTCCCTGTAGGGACCTGTCACACTAAACAATTGACACTCAGCATAGCACACTTTTGCCATACCGCTGCGCCGCACAGCATCGGGCGGTTGCATTTCTCGATTGCGGAACTAAAACGAGGTTAAGACGAGGGATCGATACCCTGCTGCAATGCAGCCCATTCCTCCAATGCCGTCTGCATCGCAAGGTGACTTTCGGGGATGACCAACCACGCGGGATTAACGAACATAGTCGCCAACCAGCGATCCAGCGTCGCCCACTCACCAAAGTCTGCACTCCAGAAGCGCCCTGGCGCACCGTAGCGAATTTCTACGTGTACATGGTACTCCTGAGAATATCCGCTGGTTCCCACCACGCCAATCGCGTCCTGTGGCGTCACATAGCGCCCCAGGCTCACGAGATCGCGTTCCAAATGCGCGTACAACACATAGATCGAAACATGCTCGTTGTACGGCGTTTCAATAAGCACCACATTGCCCCATCCGAAATTATCGTAGGGCCATTTCGTCTCCACGCGCCCTTGCGGATCGCCATTGACATAACACATCACACACATCGTGTGCGCCGTCACATAACCCGGCCCAATGGGGTAGAGGTAGGTATCTACGCCGTTGAGATAATCACTGGGGCAGGCATAATCCACGCCGTAGTGCGGTTCGCCGTCGCGCGTTGCGTCGAGATACAATCCGCCTTCAGGGATGATATGATTGTCGAAAGGCCGCCGCGAAAACTCTGCCAGGGGATCATCCGCTGTACCGGTAATATAATTACCCACTGCGGGATTGGGCAACCCAGTCGTGCCGCGTGTATCGGGCGGCAGCTCCCCGTCTGGCGCAGGCAGTGCTTCCGGTTTGCACCATGTATAGATGCTGGCGGCATCAGGCGCTTCGCAGTCACCAGGAGCCACCACCTGACGCGGGGGAGAAGCCTCTACTACGGCGCACAACACGCCCAAACTCCCGATGAACCATACCAACACCCATGCCAACCGTTTCACTGTCCAACTCTCCAACACACATTTGACACGCCATTAAGCGCATACGTAAAAAACTTGCAAAATCGTTCACACGGGTAACTCTGGTCACGATGTGGTCACGCCGCATGGAGCATAATATAATCAATCAAACGAACTTGCCGCAATCATTAGTCTCACTATAAGATACACATATACCAGCACCCAGCCACACTGTAAAAGGAGGAACACCATGTCCAAAGAAGATCTCACCACCATCATCAGCCGTGCGCTCACAGACGAAGAGTATCGCAGTCAATTGTTGACCGACCCTGATGCTGCCCTCGCGGATTACGATCTAGATGAGGCCGAAGAGCAAATGGTGCGCAACCTGCCCGCCGACGCCTTCGATGAACTGACAATGGACCTGGAAGATCGCCAGTCCAAGAGCGGCTTTATCGGCGGCCTCTCGCTGATGGGCGGCAAGGATGCGAAAGATGCCAGCACCATTCTAGACCTGCTCCGCAACAAGTACGGCGGATAATCATATCTGTCTGAGCAACACATTCAAGCAAACAGGGGCACTCTCCCGGAGCGCGCCCTGTTTGGTTGGCGGGTGCATAAGCGTGCTATGCCTGACGCTTATTCTCCCAACGGAATGATCAACTGGTCGCCGGGATAAATCAGATTCGGGTCCGCCAAGTTGTTAGCGGCGACGATAGCTTCAGGCGTAACCCCATACTGCCGTGCGATTGCGTAAATGCCCTCACCGGCCTGCACCGTGTGAATCACCTGCCCGCCCTCAGCATCTGGCTGCGGAGTCGTGTCGGTGGCTCCGTCCGCTGGCTCCGTCACAACTTCCGGTTCGGCTGTCGGCTCGGTTTCGCAATCCGGAATATTCAATTCCCAGCCGATTTGCAGCTGTGTGTCGCGGTTGCCGCCCAGATAATGCGCATTCACAGCCACCAACGCATCCAATGACACCTCGTTATCCTCAGCAATCGAATACAATGTGTCACCGGACGTGACCACATGCACACACGGGTCTTCCTCAATTGGGAACGCAGTGGGCGTAGTCGCTAACGGGTCTGTCGCGGGATCGCGCGTCGGAACCGGAGTTTCAGTCGGCAAAATATCGTTCATACCTGGTGTGGTAATCAGGATTTCCGTTGGTGTCGGGGTTACTGGCTCGACCGTCATGCCCGGCGGCACAAGCTGCTGCGGTGTCGGATCAAGCCCCTGATCGTCGGCGGGCACGGTTTGCTCAGGCGCAGCAACCTCTGGCACATCAGCGGGCGGTGCAGCTATAATATCTGCGGGCGTAGTCGTGGGAACCAACGTGCGCGTGGCGGTCACGGCAGGTTGCGCTACAGTAGCCGCGAGTTGCGCAGTCGGCAGTGCAGTATTGGTAAGC
This sequence comes from uncultured Anaerolineae bacterium, assembly GCA_965554365.1. Taxonomy (GTDB): domain Bacteria; phylum Chloroflexota; class Anaerolineae; order Aggregatilineales; family Aggregatilineaceae; genus CAYRNY01. Next base: position 803 of record CBEVZO010000200.1, on the reverse strand, counting down.
GTGGGGGGCGCGGGCGTCGTCGGCGCGATATCGGTCAGATCGACTTGCCGCGACGTGGGCTGCAAATCCTCGCCCGCGTCCTTATAACACGCCGAAGCCACCAGCGTCAGCAGCAACAACACGATCACCAGTCTCAAACGTTGCATAACACATTCTGCTCGCGGCATCACAACTCGCTCCTTCACACCAACCATACGCATCACAACACAACATAACCCCCGCCACGAGCATACAACGAACATGCGGTTTGTACAATTTTCCACGCAACGGCTACGGCAATCGTCTCACAAGTGAGTTTGAAGGAAGACTGTTGCAAACAGAAGGGACATCTTTTATAGTTGGGGGCATATCCAGAGCAGCAATGCTCGTTACACTCAACCAACATCCGCCGGGGCGTTTCGCGCCTGTATGCTTATCCGATTAACCAGATCGGCGCTGGAGACCCCTGGCGAAAACCCGGTGATGAAAGGCTGTGTTGTTATGACTGTGCATACCGAGGACGGTACGCAAACCGTCACGCATACCCTGGCAGGGGTACGTTTCTTTGAGATTGGCAAGCTCTACCACTTTAGCTGTGAGCATCTACCCGGCTTGATGGTCGGCGATCAGGTCATCGTCGAAACAACACGCGGGCGGCAGTTGGGCCAGGTGATGAACTTGCTGCCGCCTGACGACGACGATCCTGAACGCGAATACAAACCCATCCTGCGCACAGCCACGCCCACCGACCTGATGAGCCAGCAGCTTTGGCAAGCGCGCGAGATCGAGGCGCTGATCACTTGTCGCGAAAAAGCCGCCACCCT